>CADBNX010000053.1 GCA_902796115.1 uncultured Eubacteriales bacterium | reverse complement strand
CCGCGAGCGTGCCCCGCGGGATTGACGCCCCGCGGAACGCTGACGACCGGCTGAAAACCATCCGCGGCAAAACCGCGCAAAGAAGAGAGGGTAAGCAGATGAACTGGAACTGGACAAAAACGGAAACCGGATCGATCCTTTCCTGCGGGGAAGAAAAAATCCTGACCGTACCTTCGCTCCCCGGCTGCGAGGACAGCTTCGACCGCGTCGCCGACGGCGTATGGCGCTGGACGCGGCACGCGGCGGAGGCGAAGACCGAAATGAGGATGACGCTCCGGCAGGCGGCTCCCGTCACCTGGTGGCTGGTGCCGTCCGTCAACTACAACGGCAACGGCTGGGGCAGCGGCGCGCAGTACGCGGGCTTCGGGGACGGCGGCGTACCGTGGACCTGGGCGTGGACGAGAACCGCCATCCCCGCCTGTACCTTTGCCGAGGAGGGCAAATGGGCCGTCGGTCTGTTCGGAGAAGAGACGGGCGGCATGAGCTGCTCGATATGGCAGAATGGGGATGGCTGCGTCGAACAGTCCCTCCTCTGGCCGGTGCAGGAGGGTCCTAAGGTGCTGTCCAAGCGCTACTGGATGGAACCGTGGCGGGAGGAAATGGCCCCGCAGCGGGATTTTTGCGGCATTCTTTTCGTAACGTCCGTCGACAGGCCGAAGCGTGCGTATCAGAAGCTGCTCGCGTTCGCGTGGGATTACTTCGCGCGGCCCGTACACATGCCCTGGCAGCCCGAGGATCTGATCCGGCTGGATACCACCTTTTTCCGCCAGAGCTGGCGCAGAAAATCCGACGGCCTGGTCGGCTTTACGGTGGCCATGTACTGGGACGAGGAAAAATGCCAGTTCATCCGGACCCACAATTTTGAAATCGGCTGGGTGGGGCAGAACGCCTCCGTGGCCTGCGCGCTGCTTCGCGAATACATCAAAACCGGGGAAGAGGATCTGAAGGAGAAGGCGATCGGCGCGCTGGATTCCTGGGTGAAATACGCCAGGCTGAAAAACGGCCTGTTCTATGTGCAGCTGGTCGCACCGCCCACGCACCTGGATTCGACGGATACCGGAAACATCCCGCTGCAGCTGGACGCCTGCAACCTGGGCACCGGCGCGACCTATCTGTTCAAGGCCGGAAAGCTGGCGGAGCGGGCCGGCATATCCCGTCCGGAATATACGGAAACAGCGCTCGCGTTCTGCGGCTTCGCCGTGCGCGCGCAGAAGGAAAACGGCGAATTCGCGAAAAGCTATTTCCTGGACGGCAGCGTCGATTCCCCGCACGGCTCGGTGGGCGCCTTCATGATCCTGCCGCTGCTTGACGCGTGGGAGCTGACAAAGGAAGAAAAATACCTCGCCTGCGCGAAAAGAGCCTATGATTTTTACGAGGGCGAATTCGACAAAAACGGCTTTACGACCGCGGGCGCGCTGGACAGCTTCTGCATCGACAAGGAAAGCGCCGCGCCGCTGCTGCGCGCGGCCGTGCGGCTCCATGATCTGACGGGCGAAGCGCGCTATGTGCGCGAGGCGGAAGATATCGCCTGGTACCTGAACACCTGGCTTTTCGTGCATTCCATCGCCTTCCCGGAGGGAAGCGTGCTGAAACAGATCGGCTATGACAGCTACGGCGGCACTTCCGTATCCGCCGCGCACAACGCGCTGGATCCCTACGCGCTCTATTATGTGCCGGAATTCCTGCGCCTGGCGCAGCTCACGGGCGAGGACCGCTGGCGGGACATGGCGCGCGCCATGTGGTACAACGGCATCGAGCGCATTTCGGACGGCACGCTCGTCATCGACGGGCGCGTGCGCCCCTACGGCAGCCAGGACGAAAGCTGCCGCCAGACACATTGGGGGCGCACGGATCTGCGCTTCAATGTGACCAGCGGCAATCTGATCAACTGGCCCGGCGCCTTCCGTCAGGTGGCGCTGGATTTGATTCCGGACTGGGACGTGCTGCGGTAGTTACGCGCCCCTTCCTCATTCACCCGGCGCGGCTGCCAGCAGCCTCGGCGCCGCCGCCACCGGGTATACGAACCGGGTGAGCGCGTCCGGTCCTCTTGTATCGCGGACAAACAGGGTCAGTTTGTCCGCGTTTTCAAGTGCGATACAGACCGGTACCGCCGGATCCCGATCCGTCAGCGGCCCGCTTGTCCATACGGTCTTTCCGTCCAGGCGCAGCTCGAATCGTACGCTGGTTTCATTGGTCCTGGCCGAATAGGGCACCTCATCGGGGGAACGGAACCGCTGAACGCCCAGACGGCAGGAGAAGAAGCGGTAGCCGCACCGGTGAACGTCATACGTCACTTCCGCCTTCCGGATATCCGGATAGCTTTGCGCCATCATGGGAAGAATGCAGATGCCTTTCGTGGGGCCTTCCCCGATGTCCAGCAGCGTGCCGTGCTCGAAAGACCGGGAAGGGATCATATTGACCATCGGCATGTAATTGAACATATTGTCCACATCGCAGTCCGTCCAGATCAGCTCCGTCATGTCGACGCTTTCTTCGGTACGGCCCGGCACGCGTCCGGACAGCACGGAAAGCGTGTGGAAAATATCCGCGTCCAGCCTGGCCGCCGCCAGCGCCGTTCTTTCAGCCGACGCGGCCGCCGCCGCGGTATCGTGCGAAAAATTGGCGTTCATCAGGATCTGGATTTCCCCGATCTGATCCGTTTTCTCTTTTTCCAGTCTCTCGCACAGACGCCAGATAAAGCTGTCCGTATCCATGCCCAGCGTCTGCGGTTCGTACGGGATGTTTTCGTCGATTTCGCAGAGCACCAGCTCCATAAACGGATGCGTCATAAAGCGTGTATTGTACCGTGCCTGCGGCCACATCAGGGTCACGAGCCGGTTATCGGTCGTGTGCGCGGGCTGAACCGTATCCCCCACAAGATGGGTCAGCACGCCGCCCGCCCGGACCGCCAGCGCCTCGTCGCCTTTCCGGAAGGCTTCCAGGGCGAGGCCGACCAGTTTCCGGATCACCTTCGGATACGTTTCCCGCAGCCGGAGTGTGTCAAAAACCCGGTGGATCGTGATCATGCGTCCTTCATGCTCAATCAGGGTCAGCTCCCGCCACCGGGGATCCCAGCCGGTTTTGTCCGGAGCCGCTTCCCCGAAAACATACGCGTCGGGATAGGTCCCCGCTTCGCTGACCGCCTGAACATGCTTTTTCCATACGCCGTCCCGCACATGGCCGCACGCCCAGGCCGCCGTTCTTCTGTGCATTCTTCCGTCCATGACGGATCCTCCTCCGATTCGGATATCCTTTTAAAACCCGGCCCCCTGATCCGCGGCGGATCGGGGGGCTTCTTTTCCGCATGCCTCACGGACCGGCAGCGGGATGCGATTCAGGGCAGCAGTGCGCCGCGGGGCGCGCTGTCTGTTCCGGCATCAGGATTCCGGACCCATGATATCGTACTCCAGCTCGATCCCGTTATCGGTTTCCCACAGAAGCTTTCCGTCGCCCAGGTTTCTGAAGAATGCCTCGAAGATCTCATCGTCCGCCGTTTCGTCATAGGAGCCTGCCGCGTTCCGCACCATCACGGTCGCGGTGCCGCTCGCTTCAAGCAGGCCGCTTTCGGCGCTGTACAGGCCTTCCATGCTGATATTGGCGTACTGTTCCGTGCCGCCGCGGGAGATGAATACGTCGTAATAATACGTTTCCTCATCATAGAGGCCTCTCCACCAGATTTCCGCGTAAATCTCCTCTTCCTCGTTCCGCCATACGCCGTCGAAGCGGCCGATGTCCGTGAATTCCAGGTCCTGCCCCAGGTTTTCATGCCCGTCTTTCCAGCACAGCGCGCCGTCCGCGGTCAGGGAGAATACGCTCATCGCATCCTCATCGTCGATGCCCTCGTATTCGTTTTCCACGAAGGTCCTGTCCAGGGTCTGCGGATCCACCGTATAGCAGGCTTTGAGGGAAGAAAAGGATTCCAGCACGTCCTTCTCCTCATTATAGAAGCACGCGTACTCCCACAGCGTGCCGGTATTCTCAGACTGGTTGAACAGATCCACCGACACGCGGTAGCCTTCCTCTTCATAAAGGATTTCAACCAGGCCGCCCGCTTTGGCCCAGTTGCTTTCAAATTTCTTTCCGCCTTCGCTCTGTTCCTCCGCAGGCGCGGCCCCACAGGCCAGCAGGAGTGCCATTGCCAGTGCGATGCTCAGCAGTTTCTTCATCATGGTTCGATTTGTCCTTTCTTCGGGTCCCCTTCAGGCCCCGGTTGTTGATTCTTCCGCCGTCCCGAAAAAGGTCCGGTACGGCAACCCGCATTATATCTCACCGGCCGGTTTCATTCAACCCCGAAAAACAGGCAGCCGGTTG
>CADBNX010000052.1 GCA_902796115.1 uncultured Eubacteriales bacterium | reverse complement strand
GGCGGCTGATGGGTGGCGTCGAAATTGGTGAACGCGACGAGGATCATGAAGATGATCGGCAGGATGGTGAACATCGCGACGCCGAGCGTCGGGAGCGCCAGCAGCGTTTTATGGAACTGCTCGTCCATCAGGGAGGAAAGGTCTTCCTTCGTAGTTTTCAGCTTATGCCCGCTTTTGAGGATCTGCTCGCTGAGCTTGTTCTGCCGGATGTTCAGGCACCAGGTATAGACAAAAGCGAGAATGAAGAATAAGGTCAGGATGCCGTAGAGCAGGATGAAGAAGCTGTTGTCGCCGTAGACGGTCGTGCGTCCCACCCGCGAGGTTTCAACCGTGCCCAGGGTGGAAAGCTTGCCCAGATAATAGCATCCGGACAGGGACGCGTTGGGAAAGAACATATAGAGGTTGAACACGGTCTGGAACAGGAAAAACAGGATGCCCCTGCCCCATTGCCCGCGCGCGCAGGAACCGAAGCCCATCACCAGGTAGGAGAGCCTGGTTTTCCAGTCTCCGTTCCTGAAGGTGGCAAACAGATCCGAAATATTGGCGCCGAAAGAGCGAAACAGCCGCACAAACCATTTTCCGATGCCCGTGAAAAGCCCGGCTATCCGTTTGGGCAGACCGGTGATGCCCCGAACCAGATCATGCGCCATCTTCTGCGGTTTGCTCAGTTTCAGGTACTCAAGATCCGTCATATGCGTTATACCCCCCGCCGTTGTGGATCGTGGATGCTTCCGAAAAAACAGGCTGGGGACGGAGCGTCCCCAGCCGTTGGGAGAAGTTGATTATTTGTCCAGGTAGGTCTCGCAGGTCGCTTCGAAGGTCTTGAGGACCTCGAGCAGCGCCGCGTCGTCGGCGTCATCCAGCTTGTCGGCCAGCACGTCGTCGCCCAGCGCGGTCGCGAGGCTCCAGTAATTGCCGGGGTACTGGCCCTGCGGGGTGTCGAAGGCGATCTGCGCGCGCAGCGCGGACAGCGCCACGTCGTTCTGGATGTCTTCATTCTGCTGCGCGGCCAGGTTGGAGGGACCCCAGCCCACTACGCCGTAACGGCCCAGCTGCACTTCTTCGCTGGTGAGGAACGCGGCCAGCGCGTCGCAGGCAGCCAGCTTCGCATCGTCGGTCTGGGGCTTGATGCCGATCATCTTGAATCCGCTGAATCCGCCCAGCTGGAATCCGCCCACGGTGGGCAGCTTGGCAGCCGCGTAATTGTCACCGAAGGCTTCCTTGGCGGTCTTGGCATCCCAGACGCCGTCCACGATGGCGGCCACGTTGGTGGCGTTGCTCATGGAAGAACCGTTCACGAAAGCGGGGGACTTGGCGGTTTCGATCATGGCCTTCAGGGCCTTCACGCCGTTTTCGGTGGCGTAGGAAGCGTTCATGGCAATCATGGCGCCTTCCACATCGGTGTCAAAGGACAGTTCGCAGCCCGCGCCGAAGAAGAACGCGGTCTGGTACCAGCCGGAGTTGATTTCCATGTAGAAGCTCTTGCCGGCCTTCTCGCAGTCCGCCAGGATGTCTTCCATGGAGTCGGGGTTGGTGATGACGCTCTTGTCATAGTACAGGAAGTAGCCGTTGTCGGCGGTCATCGGGTAGGCATACATGGTGCCGCCCAGGGTGACTGCAGCCACGGAATCGGGGTCGTTCTCCGCGGCGATCTTTTCCGCGTTGCCGGGTTCCACGTCAAGCAGCGCGCCGGCCGCGACCAGGCGGGCCAGCTGATCCTGCGCGAAGCTGAAGATATCGGCGCCGCCTTCGACGTCGGTGATCATTTTGTTGGCCGCGTCGCCTTCGCCGACGGGCTCAACGGTGACCGTCATATTCGCGAACTCGGGATTGGCGGCCTTGAATGCTTCCACCTGCTCTTTGGTGAAGTCTACGGTCGCGTCGGCGACCCAGACTTTGATTTCACCGTCGAAGCCTTCCGCGGACGCGAAAGAAACCAGGGACAGGACCATGGCCAGCGCCATGACGAGCGCCAGAACCTTTTTCATAATGGATTCCTCCTCATGAGAATAATATCGTTTTGCACGGGGAAGCCCCTATGCAACCGGATTTTACCACTGTACCCGTGTTTTGTAAAGAAATTGTTCAAGAATTGTTCTGAATTTTCTGTTTCTGGCGGATCGGCAGACGGGGTGCGGCTGCGGAAAGTCATTCTCCCTGACTGCAGAAGGCCGCGTCGTCGATTTTGCCCCACGCGCCGGGGCCGCCGCAGCGCACATGCAGGCCGACGGTAACCCGGTCGCCTTCCTGTACGGCGATGCCGTTGATTTCAGGTGTGAACCATTCGTTCCAGACGGTGATATGGGTATCCTGCGTATGGCGGATCTCGCCGTTGATCTTTACATAACTGTAAATCTGCTGCTCTCCCGCGCTGCCGCCCATCACGCCGATGCGGTAACTGTAGGTTCCGGGGGTGAGTGCGGGCAGATCCTGCTCCAGCTCGAAACAGACGCTGTCCGCCGCTTCGGAATAGAAATGCCAGTGGCGGACGCCGTTCAGGGAGTCGGCTTTTTTCTCTTCACAGAAAAGTTCCTGCGTGGCGTTCAGGTTTTCGCAGCGCCACATGGAAAGATCGTCTTCCTCGAAGCTGCCGTTGCGCAGAAAATTGTATCTGACCATGCGAAGCAGCAGGGTGGCTTCCCGGCCTCCCGCGATGCCGTGAAAAACGTAGGAAGCTTCACCTGCCGCGCGGACTGCGTCCAGGTCGATGGCTTCCCATTCCACCGGCAGGGTTTGCCTGCTGCCGTCGTTCATGACCGCGCTGACGCTTTGGGGCAGGATGATGTCGCCGTTCAGATCGCATTCCAGACGTACGTCATCGAGCGAGTCCACGGACAGCGGCGCCTCCCGGCCCGTGCGGACAAGGCGGAATACGGCGAGGGACGGCAGCGCGCGGCCCGAAAAATCAAACAGGGTCTGATTGTCGCAGGCACTGCCTCCGTAGTATTTTCCGGCGTCGTCCGGATCGTATTCTCCCGCGTAACTGGAGGCCCATCCGCTGCCGAAGGTTTCCCATTTGCAGGCGTTTTCCTCCCGGGAGGCGCCGCCGGCCGGCACCCACGCGCCTTCCCAGTAGCATACGCCGATCCCGCCGATCTCTTTCATGGCGGCGATCACATCCGTGATTTCATTCACCTGCCCCTGTACGCTGATGGGGTAGGGCTTGTCGTAGAAACCGCCTTCCGCGATGGTGTTTCCGGAAAAATCGCCGTCCTCCAGCGTCCAGGCCCAGCTGGTTTCCAGAACCATCACTTTTTTTCCGTAGGTTTGAGAGATTTCGAAAAGAATGCTTTTCAGGTTTTCAAGGGTTCCGTGCCAGTAGGGGTAATAACTTGTGCCGAACACGTCGTAGTCCATGCCGTATTCGGACAGCCTCTGCGCCCAGACGCGGTAATTGTCCGCGTTTTCGGGATTCGCGAAATGAACGGCGACCAGCGCTTCGGGAAACACTTCGCGCACGGCCTGCGCCGCGCGGCTCATCAGCGCGCTGATCGTCTGCCAGCTGTGTTCCCCGCAGAAGGAACCGTTGGTTTCGTTTCC
>CADBNX010000051.1 GCA_902796115.1 uncultured Eubacteriales bacterium | reverse complement strand
GATTCCCAGGTATTCGTCCATCTTCCTGTTGATCGCCGCGATGTGCGCGGAGCGGAGCGAATCTGCAAGGCGCGGATCCTTGCAGGTTTTCGCATTCTCCATTTCCTTCTCCAGCGCCTGCCGCACGGGCAGGAAATCAGCCGTCCCAAGTCCCGCTGCCAGCAGCGTCTTTTCGGCATCCACCTCACGGTCAAACAGCCGGTCGTAGCAGAGAATGATCCGGCTTCCGGCGTCATTGGACGTGGCATACCGCAGATATGTTTCCGTATCCACCCATACGAACCGTGCCCCGTTCAGTTCGGTGTAGTATCCTGCCACTTCCTCCCAGGTATGCTTTTCTCCGGTGCCGAGCACGTAATCCTCGCCTTTCGCCCGATCGTTCAGCGCGAGGCGCGCGATGATCTTCCCCGTATTGCCGGCCCAGGTCAGACCGGCGGTCAGTTTTCTCGCTTCCTCCGGCAGCAGGATGGGCTTGCCCTCTTTCGGCCGGGTAAGCAGCGTGCCCGCGCCCTGCGTGATCAGGTCAAACCGGAAATGGGAGAAGGAGATCAGCGGACGCACAATGGTCCAGTTCCGGTTTTCGCAGCGCCGCAGGATCCGCTCCTCATAGCATTTGGAGATGCCGTAGTTGTCGTTCTTCAGCAGGAATTCGTCCCCGGCGCAGGCGTCCAGCAGCTGCGGCGAAGAGTACTTCACCGGATGCTCCCTGTCCGCGTACACGCGATAGGAGGAGAGAAACACCAGATGGTCCGTGCTCTTTTGCAGCAGGGGAAGACGTTTTTCATAGGCCGCGGGATCCGGATAATGGATGAAATCCACGATCGCGTCGTAATGCTTCCCCGCGAGGAATCCTGTAAGATACGCGTCGTCCACTCTTTCGCGGATGAACGTCAGTTTCGGGTTATCGCTTGTCAGTTCCTCCAGCGCGATCACTTCCACCTCGCTGCCGAGGCGCAGCAGTTCCTCCGCCGTATACAGGCCAAGCGTGCCGCCTCCTGCGATCAAAAGCGTTTTCATGTGTCTTCCTTTCTGCAAAATCCGCGGGAAGCAGCGCGCACGGTGCTTCCCGCGGATTTGATGATATTATTTGATGATCCCGGAAGCTTTCAGCACGTATCTGTGCAGCTTCGCCTCATAATCCAGGTCGACGGGCATCGGCGCAAGGCCCAGCGCGGCCTCGCCCCATGCGCGCATCATATCGTCGTAGCGGTTCACGGGACCCCGGGTCTGCTTTTCTCCGCGCGCGCCCCAGCCGTGCCTGGCGCAGTCTTCCGTCGTTGTCACGAACATGTCCGTGCACTGGTTTTTCACTTCACCGGATATGCTGTACTCCAGCGGATTGATTTCGACGGTCGCCTTCGTGCCGGCCACGACCAGTTGACGGCGCATGAAGCCGCCCAGTTCCACCGCCGTGGTTTTCGCGAAGGAAATGCCGCGCGGATAGCGCAGCAGCGCCATGCCGAAGTCCTCCCCCCGCACGCCGTCCAGCCCCGTGCACATATTGCAGGGGATCACTTCTTCCGGCTCTCCCTGCAATTGCAGGATCAGGTCGATCAGGTGGCATCCCAGGAAAAACATCATACCGCCCTTGTACAGGTGCAGCCAGTCGCGCTTTTCCGGCCGGTGCAGGCAGTTCATCTGCGCCTGCACATACACGATTTCTCCCAGATCCCCGCGTTTTTTCATTTCAAGCAGTTCCTTTACCGCGGGATTGTAGCGGTACATATAGCCTGTGGAAAACACGGTTCCGTGTTCCTTCATATAACGGATCAGGTCCTGATACTCCTCTCCGTCCTCACTGCCCGGCTTGTCCATGTGCACGTGCAGCCCATGCTCCGCCGCGATGCGCGCGTATTTGGTCAGCTTCTTTTCACTGGTCTCGATCACCGCTCCTTCAAGGCCCGGCAGTTTCAGCGCTTCCTCCAGCGTATAGCGCGGCATATCCTGAAAATGCTTCTTCGCGCCCTCACTCGGTTTCGAGCCCGCAAAATACTGTTTTGCGCCGTCAAACTGGTAGTTCAGGTCATCCTCGGGGATCACATAGCCCAGCACGTCAAACAGGTCGCTCTGCCTGCGCAGTGAGGAAAATACCGGTGCCGCGTGATCGTGCTCGCCGCCGATCTGGATCACTTTCAGTTTTTTCATGGATCACTTCTCCTCCGTTTCCTGCGAATATCAGATCTCTTTTGTCCAGTCAAACTGCACCGCCATCGGGAAATTCCGGTCGTGGATCAGCCGGTCATATACCGCGGCGCATTCCTGAGGCGCGTGAAGCTCCGACAGCATGGCGGCGATATCGATCCTGCCGCCCGCGCACAGCTTCAGGATCGCTTTGATATCGTCGTTGTGCGTAAAGTATCCGGGATGGGATTCCGTACTCGGCCGTGCGTTGGTATGCGCGCCGATCAGCGTAATGCCAGGGCAGTGGACCTTCCGGTAGTAATCGATGGTGAATTCCTTGTTTCTCGTGCAGCCGAGCAGCGCCACACGGCCGAATTTGGCCATGCAGTCCAGCGTTTCATCCAGCCCGGCGCCCTGCCCGGTCACCTCGATCGCGGCATTGACGCCGCCGTCCGTCATTTCCTTTACCCGCCGGGCAAACCCCGGTTCAAAGGGATCAAGCGCCGCGTCCGCGCCTCCGCGCAGCGCGTCCTCACGCCGCGACGCCACGGGATCGACCGCGATCACGGGCACCGCGCCGGCGGCGCGCGCCAGCCGGACCGCAAACTGCCCCAGCAGTCCCAGTCCCATCACCATCAGCGATTCGCCCGCCTCCAGGCGCGTTTTGCGGATGGCCGCCATCGGGAAAGTGCCGATAAAAACCGCCGCCGCTTCCCGCATGCCGATGCCCCCGTCCGGGATCCGGATCACCTGATTGAGCGGCAGCATGTTGTAATCCGCGTGCTTGCTCCAGTATCCGATCACCCGGTCGCCGGGCCTGAGCGCGGTCACGCCCTCGCCCACAGCCATCACCACGCCGGAGGAGGAGTATCCGATCCCGCGCGGGAATTTGACGCTGGGCGCGTTGGTGCCCGCCACGTTCGGGTCCCCCGTGATATTGGCGCGCTCCGTTCCGGGCGATATGGTGGTATAGGAGGTGCGGTACAGCACCTGACCGGGTCCCGGCTGATCCGGCAGCGTTTCCGTCACCAGTTCGGCACGGTTCGGCTCCGGAAACAAAATACGATGAATCTCCATAGCTTCCTCCGTTATTTTACCGTCAGCACGATTTTGCCGACGTTCTTTCCTTCCGCCATCCGCTGCTGGGCTTCTTCCGCCTGCGTGATCGGATACACCCGGTCGATCGTGGGACGGATCTCCCCGCTCTCCACCTTCGGCCAGATCAGCTTCACCATGTCGGCAAGCAGCTTCGCCTTTGCCTCCGGGGTGCGCGAGCGCAGCGTCGTCCCGATGAGCCTCGTGCCGTTCACATACATTTTCTTCAGGTCCACCGTGGTCGGATCGCCCGCCAGGGTCGCGATCATGATCCACCGTCCGCCGCGGTTCATCTGCGGCAGGCATTTGCCCACGGTTTCTCCGCCCAGGCAGTCGATCGCGATGTCAACGCCCCTGCCCGCTTCTTTCTCCTGTTTCATCACTTCTTCCAGATCTTCCCGCGCGGTCACGATCACACGGTCCGCTTTCAGGTGCGCGATGGAAGAGGCGATTTCATCCGTCAGCACGGTAGTCAGCACCCGGGCGCCGAACGCCCTTGCCATCGGGATCACCACGCTTGCAAGGCCGCTCGCACCGGCCTGCATCAGCACGGTATCGCCCGCTTTGAGTCCGGCTTCCATGAACAGGAAGAGATACGCCGCTCCGAACACCTCAGGAAGCGCGGCCGCTTCCGTCATCGAAAGGCCCTTCGGCACGGGCATCAGCATCCCGGAAGGCACGGCTGCATATTCGGCATACCCGCCGCCGCCCAGCAGCGCGCACGCCTCATCGCCCACGTGCCATCTGCCTTCCTTCTTCGCTTTCTCTCCCAGTGCGCACACCGTTCCCGCGGCCTCCAGCCCGAACCAGTCCGGCCAGCCCGGCGGGGGCGGATACTGTCCGGCACGCTGCAGCAGATCCGCACGGTTCAGCGCGGCCGCGTGCACCTCCAGCAGTACGTCATCTTCCTTCAAAACCGGATCCGGCACCTCGCTCCAGTGCAGTTTCCGATCATTTCCCAGCAATACCGCGTGCATTCTCACTCCACCTTTCTCTTGTGTTTTCCACATGAAATGATATAATGGTTCCGGAGGGTTGTCCATGTAAATTTCCGCATTTTTTATGGAAAAACGTGTATGACAGCCAAAAAGGAGTCCGCATGTCCATCGCCATCAGTCTTTCCGCCGCGCACCGCGTGATCGCGGCCGCCTCTCACTGGTATCATCAGCCCACGGAACCCCTGTATCTGGACCGGGTGCTCGAATGCCATGATTTCATCTACCTTGCCAAAGGGCAGTGGATGATCACCGAAAACAGCACGGATTACCTGCTGGAGGAAGGGGATGTGCTGCTGCTCGCCAGCGGGCACCATCATTACACGCGCCTTCCCTGCGCTCCCGATACGAGGACCATGTGCCTGCATATCTCCGGCGAAAAGGAAGACGTACCCGGCGCGCCGCACATCCTGATGCTTCCCTCCCTGATTCACGCCCGGGGCAGCGCCGCCGTAAAGCAGCGGTTTGAAGAAATCGTCGACGGCGCCTGGCGGCAGGACCGGCACCGCGAAGAGCGCCTCAGCGCCCTGTTCCGCCTGCTGCTGTTCGACCTCGCGGATATCGCCGAAGCGGAAAACAATCCGCACGCCATCCTTGCCGATCAGGTGATCCGGGTGCTGCGCGAATCCCCGCACCGGAAGGTGCGCCTCGCGGAACTTGAACAGATGCTGAACACGAGTGACCGGGCCATCAACCGGGCTGTCCGCGAAAAAACCGGCATGACCTTCACACAGTACCAGACGACCCTGAAGCTGGATATGGCCGCGCAGCAGATGCGCCTGGAGCCGGAGGTAGGCCTGCGTGAAATCGCGCTGCAGTTCGGCTTTTACGATGAATTCCACCTGAGCAAATCCTTCAAGGCCCACTTTGGCATCTCCCCATCCGACTACAGAAAGGAAAGTGTCCGAAAATGAAGACCACGGAAAGAATGCTGCTCGTTACCCTGCCGCTGACGGAGCCGCAGCGGGAATCCATCCTCCGCGCCGCCGCCGTGCACGGCTTCGCCGTGCGTTTCTGCGGAAGTGAAGCCGAAGCCCTGCCCCTGATCGGAGAAGCCGAGGTGCTCTACGGCACGGGCATGAGCCTGGTCGGCCGCGCGCCGCAGCTGAAATGGTTCTGTTCCTCCACCGCGGGCATCGAACCTTATCTGGCGCCCGGCGTCTTTGCCAATGCCGACGCGCTGCTGAGCAATTCCTCCGGCGCGTATGGGGTAACCATCGCCGAACACATCATCATGGTGACCCTCGAAATGATGCGCAACGAATCCCTGTACCGCACCTGTGTGGCAGCCCATGCCTGGCCCGCAGT
>CADBNX010000050.1 GCA_902796115.1 uncultured Eubacteriales bacterium | reverse complement strand
TGGCTTCCTCCGCCCACGATATTGACGGAGGTGATGCGGTTTCCGGTGATCTCCTCCAGACTGCGGATGCTGTCGCGGTAGCACACCGCGAGGCCCACGGTCACCGCGCGGCACAGGTCGCCCAGGTTTTCGGGGGCAGGCGCGCCTTTTTCAAGCAGCGCCTTTTTCACTTCCTCCGTCATGCTCCCGGGCGCCATGAAGCGCTCGTCCGCCGCATCGATCCACGCGCCGTAGGCGGAGCGCGCCGCCATGTCCGCCATTTCGGCATAGCTGTGCCGGTCCCCGTCCTCATGACGCAGGCACTGCAGCATCCACATGCCCATGATGTTTTTCAGGAAACGGATGGTTCCCGCTGCGCCGCCTTCGTTGGTAAAGCCGGCTTCAAGCGCCTCCTTCCTCAGGCAGGGGGCCTCAAGCTCCGTGCCGAGCAGGCTCCAGGTGCCGCTGGAAAGGAACGCCGCGTGCGAATCCTCCGCCGGCACCGCCACGAACGCGCTGCCCGTGTCATGGGTCGCCGTCATGACCACCCGGGTGTCATAGCCCACTTCCGCGCGGATCTCTTCCTTCAGCGTGCCGAGCGCCGCGCCCGGGAACAGGATCGGCGTGCGGAACCATTTTTCAGGCAGTCCCGCCGCGGCGATCGCGCCCTTCGCCCAGGTTTTTGTCCCGGCGTCGAGCAGCGCGCCGGTGGAAAGCTCGCTGTATTCGTGCGCTTTTTCTCCGGTCAGCCGCCAGCACAGGTATTCCGGCACCATCAGGAAATCCTCCGCGCTCTCCGCGTATTCGGGATGCTCCTTCAGATCCGCCATCATCTGGTAAATCGTGTTGAACGGCTGTTTGGCAATGCCGGTCACGGCATAGAAATCCGCGTAGGGCAGCTTTTGCTCCAGCACCCCGTCCATGCCCTGCGTCCGGCTGTCCCGGTATGCCATCATCGCTCCCACGGGCTGATCCTTCCCGTCCAGCAGGATATAGTCCACGCCCCAGGTATCGATGCCCATCGTCTCCGGGATCAGTCCCTCCTCCCGGCACCGGATCATGCCGTTCACCACTTCCCGGAACAGCTTTTCATGATCCCACACCAGGTGTTCTCCCCGGGTCAGGAATCCGTTTTCAAAGCGGTATACTTCCCGGGTCTGTATTTTTCCGTCCTCCAGCCATCCGGCGATATGCCGTCCGCCGGACGCTCCGATATCCACCGCAAGATGTACGCGCATACGCATCCTCCCCGATTCGATTATTCCTTCGCCGCGCGGTAAATCGCGGCCATATCCGCCTCCAGCAGCACGCGCGCGGTGCCTTTTCTGCCGCCGTTATGCGCCGCGCAGGCCTGCGCGAGGGACGCGATCAGCGCCTCGTCCGCGTCGACGCCCAGTTCCTTCAGGCTCACGGGCATGCCGATGCTCCGGAAAAAGTCTTCCATGGCCGCGATGCCCTTCAGGCCGGTTTCCCGGGCATCCCCCGTGTTTTCGATGCCCATGACCGCCGCGGCGAAGTGCGCGAAGCGCTCCGGGCAGCAGGGCAGCGCGTACCGCGCCCAGGACGCCCATACCGCGGTCAGGGTCTCGCCGTGGGTCGCGTCAAAGCGCGCGCCGAGCTCATGCCCAAGCGCGTGGCAGGAAAAATCGTTGCCCCCGTTGCCGCAGCCGGTCAGGCCGTTGTGGGAAAGGCTTCCGGCCCACATGATCTCGGCACGCGCGGCAAGGTTCGCGGGATCCTTCTTCAGGATCACGGCATTGCGCATCACGGTTTTCAGCAGCCCTTCCGCCACCGCGTCCGTGATTTCCAGGTTGCCGCCCGCGGTGAAATAGCGCTCCAGCGTGTGCATCATGATATCCGCGCACCCCGCCATGGTCTGCCTCACGGGCACCGTTACGGTCAGCTCCGGGTTCATCAGCGCAAACTTCGGCCTTCCCAGATCGTCGTTGTAGCCGCGTTTTTCCCGCGTGGTATCGTTGGTGATCACGCAGCTGTCGCTCATCTCACTGCCGGCCGCCGCCATGGTCACCACCGCGCCGAAGGGCAGGATGCCTTTCGCCCTGCGCACGCGGGAAAACAGCTCCCACACGTCCCTGTCCGGCTCCGCGAGCGCGTAGGCCATCGCCTTCGCGGAATCGATCGCGCTGCCGCCGCCGACGCCGATAATCATATCCGCGCCTTCCCGCTTTGCCAGCTCGATGCCCCGCCGCACCAGGGACAGGCGGGGATTGGGCACCGCGCCGCCGAGCTCCGCTGTCCGGATTCCCTCTTTCCGGATCGAGTCCGCGATCCGGTCCACAAGGCCGCTCTTTTTCGCCCGCTCGCTGCCGTAATGGATCAGCACGCATTTCGCGCCGAAGGACGCGGCCATCCGCCCGGCCTGCTCCTCGGCTCCAGGGCCGAAAACCACCCGGGTCGGGGTATAAATCTCAAATGGATTCATCGTCTTCTCCTTGCTGTTTCCGCTCCCGGAAACGTCGTACGATCTCAAGAGGCTCCTGCCGCGGCGGCACCCGTTTTCATCCGCCGCGTTTCCATCTGTGATTATGGCACATTCCCCGCGCGCTGTCAATCGGAAGGATGTTCCTGCCTGAAATTCGGCGGG
>CADBNX010000049.1 GCA_902796115.1 uncultured Eubacteriales bacterium | reverse complement strand
CGTAATAGTCCGTGCCGCCGAACAATCCGGGGGTGCTGAACCCGGCGGGGTTTCCGTCCGCGTCATAGTGGTTCGCGCCGCCGAGAAGACCGTCCGTGCTGTAGCCGACCGGAGTGCCGTCTGCGCTGTAATGGTTCACACCGCTGAGCAGGCCGGGCGTGCTGTAGCCGATCAGGTTGCCGTTCTCATCGTAGTGGTCCATGCCGCCGAACAGGCCGGGGACACTGGTGACTCTTTTCGGGGTCATGGCTGCCTCCATTCGAAAGGGACGGTTCTATTATAAGCGGAATCGGGACGGAGTCAAGTGCCGTGCGCTGCCGGGCCGGAAGAGCCCGGTAAGCGCATTGGCTGTGAACACAAGAGAAATCAGACGCGTTGATGTGCTGTTTTTGATGCAAATCCTGCTGTCTGTGCAGCAGCCTCGTTTTTTGAATACCGTTTTTTCAGGAAAAAGCTTGGAAAGCCTGCGGCCGGTCGTTGATGTTGATGTTATGTTTCTTGACAGTATTCAGAGCATAAAGTAGAATTGTGTATGCAGTATCGGTATGGCGTTCATTCCGGAGACGGAATGCCGAACGACGAAGACAGACGGGAAGGGAAACATGGCATCATGAAAACGCTGGGTAATATTCTCTGGTTTGTCTTTGGCGGCTTTATCAGCGGTTTATCCTGGCTTCTTGCAGGAATAGGCTGGTGCATAACGATCGTAGGCATTCCGCTGGGAAAGCAGTGCTTCAAATTCGCAGGCCTTTCATTCTGGCCTTTCAGAAAAGAAATCGTATACGGCGGAGGGGCACCGTCGCTGATTGCAAATATCGTATGGCTGCTTGTTTCCGGCATCCTGATAGCCATCGTTAATGCGGCAGCGGGAGTTGTTTGGTGTATCACGATTATCGGCATTCCGTTTGGAAAGCAGTTTTTCAAAATTGCAAAACTGGCTCTGACACCGTTCGGCGCAAAAGTGATAAACCGTTAGCAGCGTCTGATGAGGAAGACGCGGGAGGAAAGCGATGAATTACAAAGACCTCATCCGAAATCCGGAAATCCGGGAATACTACCGGAGGGGCAGCGCCAATCTGGACGCGCTCGGATATACGGACCATTCCATCGCGCACACGAAGCTCGTGGCCGAAAAGGCCGTGGAGATCCTGCGCGCCTTCGGATACGGCGAGCAGGAGACGGAGTCGGCCTGGATCGCGGGGATCCTGCATGACATCGGAAACGCGATCAACCGGAATCACCACGCGGAGTACGGGGCGCTGCTGGCCAACGAGATCCTGAAAGAGACCGACCTGTCCATCGGGGACCGTGTCCGGATCGTTTCCGCGATCGCCAATCACGACGAATCCGACGGCGTGGTCGCGGATCCCGTTGCGGCGGCGCTGATCATCGCCGATAAAACCGACGTGCGCAGGAGCAGGGTACGGGCCAAGGACCCCATCCTGTTTGATATTCACGACCGCGTGAATTACGCCGTGACCGGCACGAGGCTGGAATGCGATGCGGAACAGAAAAGGATCACGCTGTTTTTGACCATTGACGAGAGTATCTGCACCATGTATGATTATTTTGACATATTCCTGGGACGCATGACGATGTGCTCGCACGCGGCCCGGCTGTTTGACGCGCAGTTTTCCCTGAACGTGAACGGTCACAGGGTGCTGTGAAGCGCAGGATAACGCATGAGCCTGTGCGGGAGTCCTGGTTATCATCGTTTTCCGGCTTCGTGTGATGACAGGATCTCTTGTGAAAATAGGAGCCGCTGCATACGGAATCCGCAGCGGCTCCTTCCCGTTATATGGGCCGGGCGAAGAACGCTTCCCCGGCCGGCTTTGCGATGGGCGCGCCGCCGGCGTCGGCATCCTTTGTGATGATGTTTCCGTCCGTCCGGGTGCGCACGAGGCACTCGCCGCGGAAAGCGCTGATCCGGACACCGCACAGGCGGATCGTATCAAAATGCGCGGCGTGGATGAGCGCCTGAAGGCCGGCGCCTTTCCGGATGGAGATCGCCGTGTTTTCAATGGCGGGCTTCAGCGGCACATCCGCGCTTCCGCAGGCGTTGATGGGCACGGATATACCGGTGGCCGTGATGTTCCGGAAGGTGATGGATTCAATCGGGCGGTTTTTCTGCCGGGTCTCGTTTCCGGAGAAACTGCAGTGCGGGAAGCGGTCGGCCATGCCGATCACGCAGTCCTCGATGAGGATATTGCCCGGCTGTTCCGGATGGTGTAGCCCTCGGGCGGGATATTCGGGCATTCAAAGAACGTCATGCCCTGCGGGCCGCGGCAGTTCTCCTCGCCGGGCCCGTCGCAGGCGTTGCTGCCGTCTGTGACCGCGCCTTCCTCGCCGATCACGGCGATGTCATGCACCCGGTACGCCCGGATAAGGGCGTTGTTCCGGCGGCTGCCGGCTTTGCGGATATTCGGCCTGACCGCGGGGCACAGACCGTCCTTTTCCACGGCTCGTCCGTGATGTCCCCGGGCGGGATGGCGCACATGGCACGGCAGTGACAGTAATTGACGGGATCACGGCTGCCCGGCAGCGCTGCGCCCGTCGGCAGGCGGAGCGTGACACGGCTTCTGAGCAGGATGCCGCCGGAGAGGTATGTTCCCGCCGGCATGACCGCCTCTCCGCCGCCTGACGCCCGGGCCGCGTCGACGGCCTTCTGAATCGCGCCGGTATCCATGGTGACGCCGTCTCCGGCTGCCCGGAAATCTGTGATGCTGTATATTCTGCGCATGGTGTTCTCCTGATGATTTGTTTTGTGTGCGGTGATGCGCCTGCCGGTATGGGTGGCAGACCTCTGCAATATACTGCGAACAGACAGTCTTTGCAATGAGAATCCTCGCACTGAACGGGACAATCGCTCACGGGATTTGTTTCCCCCAAGACCTCCTTCCGGGAAAGGCGTATAAGTTGTTGCCGGAATGCCGTCACATCCTATATGGCACACTTGATCGGGAGAGGCGAAAAAGCACCTGGATTTGCCGGGATGGATGCAGCTGACAAAAAAGATGCGTTCCATTGACATCATTTTTGTCTCTGGACAGCAAACGGATAGAACGGTATAATACATACAGGCAAACAGCTTCCCGCAAAGGCGGGGCAACCTGGGCGTAAAAGGGGGACATCGATATGAGGACGCAGAAGAAGAGAAAGAACTGGAACGGGAAAGCACGGCTTGGTTTCCTGCTGGCACTCGTGCTGCTGGCTGGACTGCCGGTTCCGGTGAATACGGCATCGGCGGAAGACCCGTTTTATATCGAGAGTATTATTGTTTACGGAGTCAGAGAGCCTGTTGTCGGAGAGGATCCGGTGAAAACTGCTTCCGAAATTTATGTGAAGGATGATGCGCGCTATACCCTGGTATACGCAAAATGGATTTCTGCAAATACCAAAGAGGAATATTCCGGTTTGTTCAGAGAGGACGAAGATGCGCGGCTGGACGTACTGCTTGAAGTGAAAGGCGTCATGGATCAGTTTAAGATTGGATGTACCGGCTACTATTATACGGACGATGGAACAATGCACTTTTTCAGTCCGGAGCGCACATGGAGACCGAGACCCAATGACGGAATAGGGGCACCGGGAACATATTACCGTTTTGATATCAAGAGTGAAAACCTGACGCCCAGGACCATCACGATCCCGGAGGTCCGTGTAACAGGTATTATGGAACCGGTGATCGGAGAGAAGCCGCAGTATACGGTGAGCGAATCGGGGGAAGGATACCATATCGAGCTCAAAGCAGGAACAAACATACGGAACTCAGTGCGGTGGGAAGATCTGACAGAGGGAAGAAAAGACATGATTCCGGGCGAGAGTGTTTTTGAGGAAGGACATTGCTACCGTTGCCATGTGTATCTTGAGACAGATTCTGCGGGGTATGAATTTGCCAATAACGGCTCAAAATCGACTGTCAGCGGATATATGAACGGGGAGGAAGCAACCGTATTCTGGACCGGCTCAAAATTCCCACAGGCAATAGGATTGTTTCAGGATTATACGTCCGCTTCGCCGAAGGACATCAACGCAGTTTCCGTAAACGGTGTTACCCTGCCTGTGGCGGGAGAGAAGCCGTCCTATCACGCGTCGGTATCGGGCAGCGCGAATTATATGGTGGAGGATTACGACTGGAAAGATACCTGGGTGGACGGCGTGCACTGGAAGGATATGACGGCAGGAAAGGATCTGACCCCGGCGGATACTTTCCAGGAAGGGCATACCTATCAGGTGATGGTGTCGCTGATCGTGAAGTACGGGTATGATTTCCCGGAGGAAGGAATCAGCGGCACCGTAAACGGGCAGGAAGCGGACGATGTATCTCTGTTTCAAGAGGATAACATCGTGGTGAGCGCGCTGTTCAAGTGTGAAGGAAGAGAAATCAAGGAGGTATCCGTCAGCGGGATTGCGGAACCCGAAGCCGGAGCGAAGCCTTCCTACAGTGCCAAAGTGGAATCCGGCGCGAGATACCGTGTCAGCAGTAATTCCACGGGGAAAACGAAAAACGGCGTGCTGTGGTACGACGCGACAGACAGACGGTATTTGAGCCCGGACGACACCTTTGTCGAAGGGCACAATTACAGGGTATATATCGACCTGGAAGCCAAAGAAGGTTATGTATTCGATACATGGGTCGACGGGCGTTTTCTTGTCGAGGGTATCCTGAACGGAAAAACAGCCGAGGTGGAGGATACGGGCAATGAGGAGTTGCTGACCCTTACCTGCCTTTACACCTGCACCTGTCCGCAGGTTGATTATGTGTTTATCGGGTTTGTGCCGCCCGAAGCGGGGCGGCATCCGACCTGGGGGGCTTCCGTGCTGGAACCCGGCGCGCATTATGAAGTGCAGGATGATTATACAGTCGGCAACTGGCACAACGGGGTGCTCTGGGTGGATGTAACGGAGAACAGGTACATGACGGAAGACGACGTCTTTACCGCAGAGCATACATACCGGATGACCGTATCGCTTGTGCCAAAGGACGGGTATGAATTCCTGAATTATCAGGATGAAGGCT
>CADBNX010000048.1 GCA_902796115.1 uncultured Eubacteriales bacterium | reverse complement strand
GCGCTGTCAGCCGCATACGCGGGAGCAGCACCCAGCAGCAGCACAAACGAGAGCAGCAGGATCAGGCTTCTTTTTGTTTTCATTTGTTTGTTTACTCCTTTGATTGCTCGTTTCATTCCGTTTCCCCGTCCATGGAAAACACCCGGATCGTTTTCATCACGTCCTGCTTCATCGCTTCCCGCGCGGCGCTCGCCATCACGGTGAAAAACACGGGTGCTCCCGCGGCACGCATCTCTTCCAGCGCCTTTTCGGCCGCGGCGCCCGCGGCCTTGTCCATGTAGGTAAAGTAATTGATTTTGCGCACGCCCGCGCGGATCGCCCTGCGGAAATCCTCTGCGCTCACGCCCGAGCCGCCGTGCATGACCACGGGAATACCGCCCGTTTTCTCCCGCACGCGGCTGACCACACTGAAATCGAGCTTCGGTTTTTTCAGATAGATGCCGTGCGTGGTCCCGAAGGAGCAGGCCAGCGCGGCGATGCCGCTCTCCCGCACAAAGCGGGCCGCGAGCTCCGGATCGGTATAGATCTTCGTCTCATCCTCCTCACCGCTTCCGTCTCCCAGTCCGCTCTCCCGGCGGCCCATGCTGCCAAGCTCCGCCTCCACGGAAGCGCCGAAGGATGCGGCCAGCGCGACGGCTTTCCTTGTTTCTTCCAGGTTTTCCTCATACGGTCTGGTGCTTCCGTCATACATGATCCCCGTAAAACCGATTTTCAGTGCTTCCTCCAGAAAAGCGAGGTCCTCGCCGTGATCCAGATGCACGCACACCGGCACCTTCGCCCGTTTTGCCTCAGCCACCATCACGGGGCCGATCACCTTCAGCGGCACCAGTTCCTCGTGGCACTGCGCAAACTGCAGCACGATGGGCATCCCCGTTTCCTCCGCCGCGCGGATATTGCCTTCCAGGGATTCCAGGTTCGCTGCGTTGAATGCGCCGACCGCCATCTTTTTTTCCTCCGCGATCGCAAGGATTTCCTTCAATGTCACCAGCATATTCCATGCTCCTTTCTGTTACAGGACGGTGTTTCCGCGCTGCCCGGCGGCCGTACGGATGTATTCTTCAAGCTCCGGAAAGGTTTTCAGTCCGGACAGTGCGTCCCACGCCGTGACGGCCATCGCGCCCTGTGCCGCGGCCAACTGCACGCATTTTTCCGGTTTCATGCCTTCCGCCGCCGCGCACAGGAATGCCGCTATGCTCGCGTCCCCCGCGCCTGTCGCGCTCCGGAACCCCGGTGCGGGGATGCACGGCTGCAGCAGGGTCTTCTCTTTCCATGACTCCGTGTCCAGTTCAAGGTGCGTGCCGATCTGATCCAGACGCTCTTTCCGTGCCGTCACGAGCACCATGCCCGCCTCTCCGCACTTGAGCAGCACTGCAGCGCAGCCCATACTGAGCGCCTTCCGCGCCAGCGGAAGCGCGTCCCCTTCCAGGCTGATCTCCGCTTCCCTCCGGCGCGCTTCGTAAGCGGGCCTGTCCAGCATGAACAGCAGTTCCTCAAAGCTGGGCACAAAAAAATCCACCAGCGGCAGGGTTTCGGCCAGGATCCCGGCCCAGTCGGCCTTCCCCGCGGGGCTGTCCGCGTCGACCGCGCACAGATCCAGCCCGGTCGCAAGGCCCCGCATCCGCACGCGCCGGTACAGTTCCTTCAGTTCCGCGCCGTCATTTTCCCACATGCACCGCATGACGGGCGGATAGCCGTAGTGAAAAAGCGCCGCTCCCGCCAGGGAATCCTCCGGCACGTCCGCGGCGCGGAAGGTATCGTTCGCGCCGGGTGCGTGCAGGAAAAGGCGGTCGTTCCCGGGAGCCGCGATCACCACGGTATATCCGGTGCCGCTCTCTTCCGTTTCGATCAGGTATCGGTCATCCGCGCCCGCCTCCCGCACGCGTCTGCGCACCAGTTTTCCGAAATCGTCCCGTCCGATCTTGCCGATCAGGCGCACCGCCGCGCCCAGTCTGAGCATCGCAAGGCCGGTGTTCGCCGCGCTTCCGCCCAGATTCACCGCTGCCCCGTCCATCCGGATCAGATTGCCCGGGATCAGCGTCTCAGACAGCGGCCTTGCCGGAATATCGGCGGGAAAAAGGGGCGTGATATCCAGGCAGATATGCCCGCAGGCGATCAGTGTTTTCATATTTCGCCGCACAGCGGCGCGACGGCCGGCTCATCCTCCTCGATGGCCGGAAAACGCGCCGTCTCCTCCAGAAAATAATTGTCGGTCCTGTCGTCGTTTACCTTGGATACCTCGCCGATCACGCAGTCGCCGCTGCCGGGCGCCGGCCCGAAAATATGCGCGATACGGGGCGTGAGCGTAACGGAATTGCCCTGTGTGACAAACAGGGTTTCCCCTGCCTTCAGGGTGCGCGCGATCCCGTCCGTAAACACGCGCACGTCCTCGTCCGTTGCCCGCCCTTCGCAATCCGTGTTCCACAGCCGCACCGCGATGGGGCCTCCCGCGCGGCAGATGATATCCTCCGTTTTGAACACATGGTAATGATCCGGAAGCCGCTGCCCTTCCCGCATCAGGATCAGCTTTTCACAGTACGGCACCCCGACGCCGGGGTCGTTCATCAGCCCGTTCCTGATGGTGTACAGCACCGCTCCGAGACGGGAAAAATCCCCGGATCCGAAATCCGTGATATCCCAGCCGAGCATCAGCCTCCGGGCAGTTTCCAGTTCGCTTTCCCTTTTTTTCCATTCTTCCGGCGTCCAGTACGCCATATCCGGCAGCCGCATCCCGTGCTTTGCGAGCAGTTCCCGCGCCCAGCGGATCTCCCGGTTTACCTGTGAGCGTTTCATGTTTTTTCCTCCCGGTCTGCGCTGCAGTCAGACCTTTTCCGGTTTTCCGGTCTCAAAGGATTTTTCCATTGCCGCGAGCACTGCCACCGGCTTTACCAGAGAATACGGATCGCATTCCGTTTTTCCCGTCCGCAGCATACGCGCGAAGCCCCTGCATTCCTCCGCGTATATGCCGTCCAGGCTGATTTCAGCCGTTTTCAGCCCGCTTTTCGCGCATACGGTGCCCGCGTAGTGGTACGCTTCCGGCAGGAAATGGCAGGTCACATCGCAGCGCGGATAATGCACGATGGCCGTTACGCCGTTGTTTTTGTCCGCGAAAACCCATTCCGGATCCTCCCCGAATACCGTCAGACAGCACTCGACCAGGTGCGCGGAATAAAACCAG
>CADBNX010000047.1 GCA_902796115.1 uncultured Eubacteriales bacterium | reverse complement strand
GGAGCTTGCAAAAAAGCGCTATGCTTTTTTTGATCATGCACCGGAATACCTGGATGAACAGCTCGCGTACGCGAAAAACGAAGGCATCCCCATTCTGTATACCGGTGATTTCTGTGATTTTGTATCGTATCGAAATCTGGAATACGCGAAGGAGAAGCTTTGGGATACGGATCATTTTCTGGCGGTGGGCAACCACGAGTTCAGCCTGTACGTGGGGGAAGCCTTTGAGGACGTGCCCTATATGATGCAGAGCTACGGCCTGGTGCAGCGTTATTTCCGGTATAACCTGCTCTTTGACAGCCGCGTCATCGGCGGCGTCAATTTCGTGGGTGTGAACAACGGGTACTACCAGTTTGACGCGTCGCAGCGGGAAAAGCTGCGGCTGGAAATCGAAAAGGGCCTTCCCATCGTGCTTCTGATGCACAATCCCCTGTATACGGAGGATCTGTACGCGTTTTCCATGCAGGTGCATGCTTCGCAGCAGGTGGCATACCTGACGGGAACGCCGGATGATCTGATGCGCGGGTACAGCGAGTACCGCTTCCGGCAGCAGCACGCGGAGCCGGAAACGCTCGCTTTTATTGATTTCGTGTACAGCCAGCCCCTCATCCGCGCGGTGCTGGCCGGACATATCCATGTGAACGCCGAAACCGTGCTGCCCTCCGGCATCCCGCAGTACATTGTGGGCGGCGGGTATAAGAACCTGGCCCGGGAGATCATGTTTGTGTAGCGGACCGGGAGTCAGCCTGCTTTTTTGTCAGCCCGTTTTTCTCTCCGCGCGGTGTGATTACCGGAGCTCAACATCCCAGCCGCAGAGATACTGAAAGACCAGCGCGGCATCCGCGAGGTCCGCTTTTCCGTCCGCGTTCACGTCGGCGTTTGCCATGTTCACCAGGTCCGTGTCCGTGTATTTTCTGTATTTGATCTGCCACAGGATCGCTTTTACGTCATAGATATCCACGTCTCCGCTTTCATCGGCGTCTCCCGGCGTGCGGCCGACAATGACGGGCTGATGCTCACTGTAACAGCAGCGCCCGTCCGCGTCGCAGATAATGTCCATATAGATGTCATACGTTCCTTCGGGGGTTTTCGGATCGACCGCGATCACAAACTGGCCGTACCACCCGTTCGGAACTTCTCCCACAAGCTGCAGCGTATCGGTAACGGTGGCTTCGGCGGAAACCGAACTGAGGATTTCATCGGAATAACGCAGGTCCAGGGTATGGGAAAAATACCTCGGGTCGTACCGGAGTTCCCAGCGGACAAAATCCAGATCCTTATAGGTCATCAGCGACAGCGGGAAGATGCCGCCGGGGGTTACCCGCTCGGGCAGGTTCTCCTTGATCTCCGGTTTGACCGTGACCGCGTCCGGATAGCGGGTGATATAGTAATCGGCGGCGAGCACCTGCTGTTTTGTCAGGCTCCTCCCCCAGTGGATGGAACGGTTGTAATTGCCTTCCGCGACGATGACATGATCGTCGTATTTTTCCAGGATCACAACGGCGTGTGAGTTGTTCTCAAGACGCAGGATATCGCCGGCCCGCAGCGCGTCATAATCGATGGTTTCGATGTCTTCTGCCGGAAGAGAGCCGAAGGCCGCGTCGCTCAGGATATACGCGAATGCCATGCAGCCGGCTCCGTACCGGCCGCCTCCCCGCATGGCGTAGGTATCGTCGTTGGTCCAGGGCCGGCCTTCGTAATATTCGTCTTTCATCGCCAGGATCCGGGACAGCACCGCTTCTTCCGTTATCTCCTCGGCCGAGGCGGCGGCACTGAGCGCTATCACAGCCAGGATTATCATGGAAATCAACCGTTTCATACACATACCCCCTGCAGTTTTTCTGTATTCGTTTTCAGTGTTTCAAACCGCATCTCCCGCACCGCGCGGGAAAGCAGCGCCTCCGGGCAGCCATCCGGCCGCAGCCATTCGTCCAGCAGCGCCCGGGGCATCATCAGCGGCATGCGGTCGTGGATGAAGCGGATCTCTTCTTCCGCTTCCCGGGTCAGGATCACAAAATGGGGGAAGCCTTCTTCCATGCGGTAGAGGCCGCACAGCCAGGTCAGATCCTGCTCCCGGGGACGGATGCGGAACGCGTCCCCGGTCCTTTTTTTGCCGCCGCGCAGCAAATGTTCCCATTCGATATACCCGGTGGCAGGCACGGCGCAGCGGTGCGCGCGCCAGGATTCCCGGAACAGGGGGCGCTCGCCCGCGGTTTCGCTGCGCGCGTTGATCACAAGCCCTTTGCCGGAAAAGCCCCATTTCATCGGGAAAACCGCGCGCTTCCCGCCGCGGGACGGGGCAAGCACCGCGGCCGTGTCAGCGGGCCGGATCTCCCCGCGGCACCGCGGCTCCTCTCCCCGCGCGCGCAGTGCCTGCGTCAGCGGGGAACGGTTCATTTCCGCGATGATCGGTTCGAATTCCGGGCTTTCCTCAATATAAAATCTTCCGCACATTACTTCAGTCCCACGTTCCACCCGGCCGCCCACTGCCCGATCAGCCGCGCGTCCTCGATGGCTGCCTT
>CADBNX010000046.1 GCA_902796115.1 uncultured Eubacteriales bacterium | reverse complement strand
GATCGCTTTTTTGGTTTCCTTTTTCGATTCCAGAAGATCCGCGACGCTCATCACGTTGAACGCGATCGTGGACTGAAAGCATCCGTACAGGACGGCGCTGAGGAACGCGTGCAGCAGATTCGGCTGCGCCTCGCTTACCGGCGGCGCGGCAAAGGCGGCCGGAAGGTCGTACTTGCCGCACGCAAGGCTCAGGATCATGATCAGCACAACCACGGCCACGATCGCGTACATCATGTATTTGGACGCGATCGAGAGCAGTTTTGAACCGTACAGGCACAGCAGCGCGGAAATGATGATGGTGGGAACGGCCGCCCCCCAGTAGCTGAAGCCATAGTTCATCAGCACGTTCGCTTCGCCGGAGAAGGCAAGTCCGCCGGCGCACATCACCGTAGCCAGGAACAATACGTCATAGACGACGCTCATCACCTGGCCGGCCTTTTCCCCGTAGCAGGCCAGCGCAAAAGGCCGGTAGTTCGTGGTGCCGCGGCTGCGGGCGAACTCCGTCATGTAAAACATCACGCCGCCCGTCACGAGCATCGCGAGCAGCGGGCCGAGAAGACCCACCCAGCCGTATTTCACATAATAGGTCACGCTGAACGCGCCGGTCGCAAAGCCCGGGCCGAAGTGTCCTCCCAGCCATACCGACGCGACACCCAGATACGATGCCGCGAAAATCCCCGCTTTCTTCATTGCAAATCCCTCTCTTCCTTATTCGTGGTCAAAGGACGTGCGGCCGCAAAGGCTGTCCTTCATATCCTGCGCCATCCGCATATGCAGCGGGTGCGTCAGATAGGGCTGGAGGAATTCAGGCCCGTCCAGATCGATCACAGCCATGATATCCGCGTTCGAGTCCCGGTCGACGCAGTTCAGATACACCTGCGCGTGATGCAGATAGGGCAGCTCCTTTTCCAGTGCCCCGTAGGTTTCCTCCACCCGTTTGAAAGCGGCCTGCCTGTCCACGCCCGCGGCCAGCTTCAGCAGCACATAATGCTTCACCGTTTCATCTCCCTCCGGCGTTTTCACGCTCCCTTCCGGAAGCGTCCTGCCTTTTTCCATATTGTATCAGATTTGTGTCCCGCCGGCCCGGCGGGTTTGTATTCTTTCTGTATTTCTTTACAGGGTCCGTATCTCCACACGCGCGCGCATCGCAGCATAATCCGCAAAACCGCACATCTGCGTTCCCTCCAGCTGAATGGTCGCCTGTGCCGCGGCGCACCCGGAGCGGAGCCACTCGGCTTCCCCCTCTCCCCGCTCTATCTCAAGCGCGATACCCGCCGTCACGGCGTCTCCCGCTCCCTGGAAGCTGCGCGGCTTCACGGGCAGCGGCGGGCTGAAGAAAGCCCGATCCTTCGTGACCAGCATCGCGCCCTCAGGCCCGAGCGTCAGGCATACGCTCCCGGCGCCCAGGGCGATCGCTTCCCGGCACGCGTCCTGTGCGTCCTCCATGTTCCGTATCTCCCGTCCGAGCAGGCCCTCCAGCTCTTCCCGGTTCGGCTTCACCAGATCGGGGCCCGCCTTGATGCCTGCCCGGAGGCGCGCGCCTGAGGTGTCAAGGATGGTCCGGATGCCGCGCCGCCGCGCCGCGGCGATCATCTCCCCGTATACCCCATCCGGTACATTCGGCGGCACGCTGCCGCTCATCACCAGCACGTCCGTCTCATCCAGCACCCGCGGCAGGAGCGACGTCAGGTTTTCCAGTTCCGCCGCGCTTACCGGGGAACCCGGGGAATTCACTTCCGTCATCTCCCCCTTTTCCTCGTCAAACAGCTTCAGGTTCACACGGAGCGGCTGCGGCACTTCCACATAATCGTAGGGGATCCCCTGTTCGCGCAGGAGCTGTGCCGTTTCGTTTCCGCCCGCGCAGAACGCGAACCCGAACGCGGCGGTCTCGGCGCCGAGACCGCGCAGCGCCAGATTTACGTTGATCCCCTTGCCCGATACGTTCCGCACGGATCTGCGCACCACATTATGCCCGCCCGGGATCAGCCGGTTCAGATAGAGCGTGCTGTCGATGCATGGATTCAGGGTAACGGCGGTAATCATTTCATTCACCCCTTCCGGTTTCTCTCTTTGTTTCATTCACCGAAGATGCGTTTTTTCCTTCCGTCTTGTGCAAATGCCTTCCCGGCGCTATAATGCTGTGCGGCTTCCGGTTTCGTTTTCCTCAATTTCCCGGGAGCGGGAGGCATGCGTATGATCAGACGCGCCGAACAAAAAGACATCCCCGACGTGCTGCGGCTGCTGGTGCAGGTGGATATGGTCCACCATCAGGGCAGGCCCGATCTTTTCAAAGGTCCCGCCACCAAGTACGGCGCGGAGCAGCTGGAGCGGATTTTTTCCGACGAAAAGACCCCCGTATTCGTTTTCCAGGATGAAGAGGGCCGTGTGCTCGGGTACGCGTTCTGCATCCTGCGGGAAGTGAAAGGCGACCGTGTGCTGGAGGACATCCGCACGCTCTATATCGACGACCTGTGCGTGGATGAAAACTGCCGCGGGCGGCACATCGGCACCGCGCTTTACCGCCATGCGGCCGCCTTCGCCAGGGAACAGGGCTGCCATAACGTGACGCTCAACGTATGGGCGCTCAACGAAAACGCGATGCGCTTTTACCGGAGTCTCGGCATGAAAGAGCAGAAAATCGGCATGGAGGAAATCCTGGAATAACTCCGCGTGTACGGATACGCGCAGTCGCCGTTCACTCCGTAAGCGGCGACATTTCGGACAGACAAATGTATTTTTGAAACCAAAAGACTTGAACAGCGCCTGCGGACGGGTTATGCTGTATCCGTCCCGGCGAAAAACGCCAGAATGAAAGCGAGGGATTGCATTGATCGAATTTCGGAACGTAAGCAAGGAATACGGCAAAAGCGGGAAGCTCGCGCTGGACGGGCTGAACCTGACCATCGGGGACGGGGAACTGTTCGGCTTCATCGGCCCGAACGGCGCGGGCAAAACCACCACCATCAAAATCCTGACCGGCATCATCGCCCCGACCGCCGGGGAATCCTTCGTCAACGGCATCTGCATGCAGCGCAGCCCGATGGAAGCGAAGCGGCTGATCGGCTTTGTACCGGACGGCGCGGAGCTGTTCGACCGGCTGACCGGCCTGGAATATCTGAACTTCAT
The DNA here is from genome assembly GCA_902796115.1 of uncultured Eubacteriales bacterium. Classification (GTDB taxonomy): domain Bacteria; phylum Bacillota; class Clostridia; order Christensenellales; family Aristaeellaceae; genus RUG756. Next base: position 801 of record CADBNX010000046.1, on the reverse strand, counting down.
GGCGGATATGTACGACGTGTCGGCGCAGGACCGCAAAAAGCATATCGAAAAATATCTTTCCCTGTTTGAACTCGAGGACGCGGCCGCAAGCCAGATCCGCACCTATTCCAAAGGCATGCGGCAGAAGCTGGCCACCATCGGGGCGCTGATCCACCACCCGCCCATCTGGGTGCTGGACGAACCGATGATGGGGCTTGACCCGCGGGCCAGCTTCCTGCTGAAGGAAGAAATGAAGCGGCACTGCGCGGAAGGCAATACCGTGTTCTTTTCCACCCACGTGCTGGAAGTCGCGGAGAAGCTGTGCTCCCGCATCGCGGTCATCTCGGGCGGCAATCTGATCGCCGAAGGCACCATGGAAGAGCTTCGCAGGGCGGAAGGCGCCTCCTCCCTGGAGGAAATCTTCCTGGAGCTGACGGGCGACGCGGAGGAGGCAGTGCAATGAGCGAACAACGCTCCCCGGTCCGGGACGCTTTCCGGAAATACCTGCTGCTGCTCCGGCTGCAGTTCATGACCCGGTTCGCGTCGCTCGCCCCTTCGGCGATCCGGGACGCCTGGAAGGACAAGGGCCGCAAAAAAACCGTCCAGACCGTCGCCATCCTTTTCCTGATCGTCTATGTGGCCTGCTTCGTCGTTTTCCTGGAATGGAAGCTGACGGACGCGCTGATCATGCTGGGACAGCCTTCCCTGCTTATTTCCCTTTCCGTAATGGCCAGCATGCTCTTTACGCTGCTTTATGGAATTTTTTACCTGATGAGTTCCCTGTATTTCAATAAGGACACCGCCCTGCTCGCAGCGCTTCCG
>CADBNX010000045.1 GCA_902796115.1 uncultured Eubacteriales bacterium | reverse complement strand
GCCGTCAAAGGACGGCGTCAGAAAGGGAATCCTTCCCGGCACCAGATAGAGTGTGGTGCCGGCCGGGCGGAAGGTTTGATCGTAATAATCGGCAAAGGCATCCATCGCTTCTTTTGTCCAGTCGCTGTATCCGGCGAAAACCCTGCTGAAGGTGGGCGATATTTCCCGGAATGTTTTCAGCACACGTTCTTTCATGACCGAATCGGACATCAGGCGTGTCATGGTGGCTTCGCTGTTGTGGAAACCGAGTCCGCCGAAAAGCCAGCAGAACATCGGGCGCGTTACGTTTAGTTTTGCCATGGCGTTCTTTCCTTTCATCCCGTGTGTATTTCCGCATGAAGACAGCGCGAATTCTTATACCAGTATAAGCTGATTTTGCTTTCAGCACAAGAACAGCCTTTTTCACCGGACAGCGCCCGGGAAACGGGAGGCATCGGCCTTCATAACATTCATCAGCGGCTGCGGCTGCGCTACGGGGACACGTATGGGGCTGTGCTTACACGGAACGAGGAAGGCTTATCCGTGATGCTGCGGATGCCTTACCATACAGAAAACACGGAATGACAGTACGGGGTATTCCGTAAGAGTTTCAGCTCACCCCTCCGCGTGCCAGGTTTTGAAAACGGTGTGCCATACGTCCAGGTGCGCTTCGCAGTCCAGGTAATGGGGGAACACCTGGCGGCAGAATTCGCCCTGCGGCACATCCGTGAAGGCGTTTCGGACCGCGTCCACGTAATAGGGCAGGGAGAAACAGAACTTTTCCCATTCCGCCATCCATTTATCCTCGTCGCAGAGGATCGCGCTGCGGGCGTCGAAAGCATCCAGCAGCGCCTTTTTTTCCGTCCCGGGCGCGAGCGTGATCCCGGTATCCGTCACGCAAACCGGGAGGTATTCCGTCTTCAGCCCGTCCGCGCCGCACTCCGCGCGGACGATCAGGCTGCTGCGCCAGTGCGGATGATCCGAATGGCCGACGAAATTGAAATTGCCCTGTCCGTATACGATTTCGCCGTGAAGGTAACGCTCCCGGCAGCCGATGCAGTGGCTGTGCTGGGTGAGCACCAGGGAAGCACCCGCGCGGATCATGGCACGGCAGGCTTTGCGCAGGCGGGGGGAGGGATATTCGCACTGTTCCTTGCCGCCGTGGTAGAGCACGATCACATGACCGCAGGTTTTTTTCGCGTCCGCGATATCCTGCATGGTGTCGAACGGATCAAAGGGGTTCGCCCCGAAGCGGTGCGGAAGGGCGTAGCTGTACTCGTGCTCGCATACCGCGACGATCGCGGTGCGCTCCCCGTCCTTTGTGAGGATGAGCGGGCGGCGGGAATCCCGATCGTGCTCCCCGAAGCCGAAGGGCACCATGCCGGCGCTCTGCACCGCCGCGACGGTATCCCGCATGCCCGCTTCGCCGTAATCGTACACGTGGTTATTGCTCAGGCCCAGGTGCGTAAAGCCGCAGGAGGCGATCACGCGGGCGTCCGACGGCTTTCCTTTCAGGTTCGGGCCGCATTTGCGGATTTTTTCTTCCCGGTCCGTCAGGGCGCACTCAAGGTTGGCCACGGCAAAATCCCCGCTGCGGAGTACGGGGAGCGAATCGCCCATCAGGGCACGCAGATCCGCCCGGTCAAACGCCGGCCGCGTGGCCTGGGTGGGCACCAGATCTCCGCAGAGAATCAGCTTCATCAAACTTCCCTCCATCACACAGTCAAAATATGAATTCCAGAAATGTGAAAAAAGAGAACACTTTGGGGGTTGAAGGGCCCGCAGGCCCCTTTACTGAAATCCGCAGGACCGGCTTTGCCGGGCCGGGGAGAATTTTCGCGAAGGTCAGCTTGCCATCCGGGAGCGAAAATTCTTTCCCTGCGGATTTGCCGCCCGGGAGCCAAAATGGCGACAGGCAAATCCGGAGCTTTGGCGGAGGAACAGGTTCCTCCGCCAACAGGCTCACGCTTCATGCGTGAGCCGTGTCCTCCATCCTGTCACGTCGTCGAACGCCGGCCAGCCGAGAGAGGCGTAAAAACGGTGGCCTTCCGGGCCGATGATATGACGGAATTTATCTTCCGCGCCCGCGTCGCGATAGAGCCCGCGCGCGATTTCGGCCTGCTCCTTTGCGGAGTCCACGGGGAAAATGCCGTCGTGCTGCCCGTTGACCACGATGAGCGCGCGGGGCGCGATGAGGCCCGCGAGATCGCCCATGTCAAACTCCCGGGCGATGCCGGGAATGTAATTGCACACGCAGTGATGCTGCGCGCCGATGGAAGCGAGATATCCGCAGAAGGCGCAGGATGGCATGGCCGCCGTGATGCGCGTATCGACGGCCGCCGCGTAGATGGTTGCCGTGCCGCCGCCCGAATTGCCCATGACGGCGATTTTCTTCGTATCGATCATGGGAAAATGCGCGGCCACGGTGTCGATGGCGCGGGAAATATCCCAGCAGCGCTCTCCGATCAGGGTACGGCCCAGCAGCAGCGCCTGCATGGCCACGTCATGGCACTGGGGGCCGTCCGGCGAACCGCCGCGCTCTCCGAACGCGCGCTGCTCGATGGCAAGCGCGGCCTGGCCGCGTGCGACGATCTGCCGGGCGAAATCGCGGTCCCCGCCGGAAATGGTCTTCTCGTCGCCCTCGTATTTGGGCCGGCCGAGCGATATGTGCATGCCCTTTGAATGCCCCTGCAGGCAGATGACGAGCGGGAGTTTGCCTTCGGGTGATTTTTTAGGCACAAGCAGATGGCAGAGCACGTCCGTATCCGGCTCGGAGGAAAAGAGGAAACGGGTTTCGGTAAAGGCGGGATCATTCTCCTTCGTCCATTCCACGCGGAAATTCTCTTCCGTCCGCAGGAGCGGCAGGCCGAGGAGCGCCGTCAGGCGGGCTCTTGCGCGGGCCTGCCATTCGGAAAAATCCTCTTCCGGGCGTTTCCGCATCGTGAAAGGAGCGTTTTTCATCAGTTCAAGGTGGAGCGTTTTCGGATTCAGAGACATCGTGCGCACTTCCTTTCGGCTTTTCCGGGATCCGGCACCGGCAAAAGCGATTGATACCGGGTCCATTATAGTGATTTAGGGGGCCGGCTGTCAATGACGCTCATTCATCCCGGAAGTTTTAAGATTGTCTCGGCACGAAAATCATGGTAAAATGCCTGTGGGGCAAGCAGAAGGCGATCCCCGTTTGCGTACCTTCAGGAGGTGTTCCATGGACAGGATCATGCAGATCATCGAAACCCAGGGCGTGAAGCTGCTCGGCGGCATCCTGACCCTCGCGGCCGGTTTTTTCCTGACGCACTGGCTGATGAAGTTTCTCAGGCGCAGCCGGC
>CADBNX010000044.1 GCA_902796115.1 uncultured Eubacteriales bacterium | reverse complement strand
TCAGCACCAGGGGATGCGCTTTCAGAAAACGCAGGCCTTCCCCGGCAAGCCTGAGTACGTTTTCCTTTTTCGCGGCGTCTTCGCCCGCCTCCGGCAGGCGGATCAGGCACAGCAGCGCCAGGAACGCGACGGCAAACGTGCACAGGTCCACGGCGCTCACCGCGTCGAGGCCCGCCAGCCCGTACAGTGCGGAAGCGAGCAGCGGGTTCCCGATGGAGATCAGCGACCTGGAAAGGGATTGATAACCGCAGGTTTTCTGGTAGGATTCCTTTGGTACCACCAGGGTGTACGCCACCTCCGACGCGGGCTGCTGCACCGTGTTCATCAGGCCGGAAAACGCGTTGACGGCATACAGATGCCACATGCGCAGCCCTCCGGTCCTGTACAGCGCGAACACCAGCAGGGTGGTCGCCGCCGCCAGCACGTCGCACACCAGCATGGTTTTCTTTTTGTCGTATTTATCGGTGAACGCGCCCGCGAAAATGCTCATCGCCACATACGGCGCGTAGGTGCATATGGTCAGGGCAGCCGTGCTCAGGGCGGAGCCCGTCTGTTCATACAGCCACAGCGTCAGCGCGAAGCCCGTCATGGCGCTTCCCAACTGCGACAGGCTTTGCGTGCTCCAGAGGATCATAAAATCCCGTAAGCTCTTTCTGCTTTTCATGGTCCGCTCCCGCGTTCTCCGGAATCTTTCCCCGGAAAACGCTTCTCACAATGTGACCGATCGGTCTCCTACAGCATATCCGTTCTCCTGCCGCGTGTCAATATTTTCTTCTTGCTTATTCCGCAGATGTTGATTATGATAATCCCGTAACCTCACAATCATTCAGGAAGGTTTTGCCGCATGAAGCGTATTGAAGTCGCAGCTGCCGTTATCAGGCACGGAAACCGCATTTTCGCCGCCCAGCGTGGGTACGGCCCCTACAAAAACGGATGGGAATTCCCCGGCGGAAAAATCGAACCGGGCGAAACGCCGGAACAGACCCTTATTCGGGAAATCCGGGAAGAACTGGACACGGAAATCGACGTGGGCGAAAAGCTCACCCACGTCGAATACGATTATCCCGAGTTTCATCTTTCCATGGACTGCTACTGGTGCACGGTGCAAAGCGGCAGCCTGACGCTGAAAGAGCACGAAGCCGCAAGATGGCTCGGCTTGGACGAACTGTATACCGTGGACTGGCTGCCCGCGGACCTGGAGGTCATCGCGCTCATCGCGAACGCGATCCGAAGCTCTTAGCTTTCAGGCGGATGTACGCCGCGCGAACAGGGAATGGGCAGGAGGCGGCGCAAGTCATTCATGAATCATGAATACTGAAAATGAATCATACTAAAACACAGGAACTGCTGCCTGTTGCCTATTCCCTATTGCCTGTTGCCTCTTCCCTCTTCCCTTCACGCACCCCAAACTCCTCCAGATACAGCCTGACGGAGCGGGACATTTCCCGCGCGAAGTCCGAATTGTACTTCCGCTCGCAAAACGCCCGCATCCATGTTTCGTAGGTCCGGGCCGCGGTCCTTTCGGCAAACATCTCCCGCAGCTCGTCCGGCGTCAGTTCGTGATAAGCGTTTTCCTGCACAATGTATTTTGTGTCAAAGCGCCGGGGCTTTTCCCGCTGTTTCTGCTGCTCCGTCGGATAGCCGAACACGATCATGGCCGCCGGAAACACATAGCGGGGCAGGTTCAGGATGTCCCGCTGGGTTTCGGCGTTTTCCATGATATCGCCGATATAGCAGCTGCCGATGCCCAGCGACTCCGCCGCCGTGACGGCGTTCTGCGCGGCGATATTGGCGTCGCTCACAGCCAGCAGCAAATCACCGGCGTCCGGTTCGCGCGGCTCACAGCCCGCCGCCAGGAAAGCATTGTACCATCTGAGGCAGTCGGCGCAGAATATCAGCACCAGCTTTGCCTGTTCGATAAAAGGCTGATGATCGCAGGATTCGGCAAGGCGGTGCTTCTTTTCCGGATCGCTGACGCGCAGGATCGTATACAGCTGTTCATTCCCGGCGGTCGGCGCGTTTGCCGCGGCCAGCAGGATGGTGCGCACCGCTTCCTCCGGAATCTCCTGATCAGTGTATGCCCTCACGGATTTGCGCTCTGTCAGGCTTCGAATGATCGGATTCATGCTCATGCCCTTCCTTTTCCCTGTATTTTCTCTCCCGGCGCCGCCGGGGTTTCACGCACGGTGCATTTTCCGCGCTTCCGCGGCGTACCGGTCCGCGTGATTGATGGAATACTCGCCGTGGAACAATCCTTCTTTCACCTCCAGCACGCTTCCCGGCAGCGCCTGCCGGAGCATCCGCGCGGAGCGGAGCATTTTTTTCCGTTCCTTTCCGCCCACAATGATCCTCACCCGCGCCCGGCACCTGCGGAGCTCCGGTTTCAGTTCATAAGCGGCGTTCGCCTGAAGAAACGCGGTCATATTGCTTTTCGATATGGCCGCCGTATCCCGGAAATAGTCCTCAAACAAATCGTCCCGGATATGAAGGGAACGAAACTGCAGCTCCGCAAACCACTTCTTCCGGATCAGGCCGCAGCTTGCGGAAAGAGCAGGCCCCGTCAGCGCCCGCGTGATGCGGGACGGGATCACGCATGCGCTTTCGATGATCGCGCACTGGCAGATCTCCGGCCTGCGCGAGAGCATTTCCACCAGGACCTGCGCCCCGAGGGACAATCCTCCGATCAGGAAAACGGAGCCTGCGTATTCCCTGTCGATCAGGGAGATGATCCGCTCCGCGTTCTCCTCGATACCGGCAAAATCCGCGTCGCTGCCCGCGTGCCCGTCCAGGATCGGCAGTACGACGTGATACCGGCCGCAGAGCGTTTCCGCTTCCGAACGGTAATTCCACCATGACAGTCCGCCGCCGTGGAGCAGCATGATCACTTCCCGGTTTTCCTTTCCGTATTCAACGGTCTTCATTTCCGCTCTCCCCCGCGCCCGTCACCACACGAACGGGATCAATTTGTACTTCACCCGTTTCCTGTATTCGGCATATCCCCCGAGTCCCTCTTCCAGCACCTGTTCCTCATTGCGGATTCGCTTCGCGATGATCGGGATATACAGCAGCATGACCGCAAAGGAGATCGGGGAGCCCAGCACCAGGGGCATCGAAAGGAACAGAAGCAGCGTGCTCATGTACATCGGATGCCGCACCACGCCATACAGGCCGGTGTCGATCACCTTCTGGTTTTCCTGCACCTCGATGGTCCGGGAAAGCCACACATTCTCCCGCAGCACCTCGGCATACAATGCATAGCCCGCCAGAAACAGCAGCGCCGCGGCATACGATATCCACGCGGGAAGTATGATCCAGCCAAAGCGGAAGTTCAGCCCCGCAAGAATAAACGCTCCCAGAAACATGAATCCGCTCAGCACGATCACGGTCTTCTGCTCGGACTGCTTCTCCCGCGCGTTCAGTCTCTTCCGCAGCAGATCGGGGTTCTTCTTCATCATGAACATCCCGGCGATGAACATCGGCACAAACAGAATGCCGATGAGAAGCCATCCCTGCCAATAGCTCAGGCTTCCCGCGGGCAGGAAAAGAAGAAGGCATACCGGAATCAGTCCTCCGGCAAATTTGGCTATCGCCTGATAAAACAGTTTTGAATCCATCCGCTGCACCTCGTTTCCCGTAAAAGCAACGCTTGACTGTTTTGCTTTCCCTCTCCGCCGGCCGGCCATCACACAGAACTGTCCATTCCCATTTTTTTCCTCAGGTCATGAAGGCTTTTGTCGTGCTGTGCCCGGGAAATGGCCCCTTTCTCCAGAAACAGATCGAGCAGCTTCTTCTGGCGCAGGAAAAGCTGCCTGTTCTTTTCCTCACGGCTGACGGACGGTGCATCGTTTTTTTCCCGGTTACAGCAGACTGCAGCGGCACGTTCATCAGAGCCGCAGGTCCCATCACCCGTCTGATAAACGGCCGGCATTCCGTGATTCCCGACTGTTTCCATTTCGAACCACCTCATACTGCATGATCAGATTCGATATGTTTTCTGTTCACATGGTATTTCATTCTTACTCCTCCAGGATATACGCCGATACGATCTGCCCGTAATAGGAAATATGCGCTTCCGTCTCCACGGTATAAAACCTTCCGCGGATTTCTTCCGGCAATCCGGCTGCCTCCTGCCGTTCCCGGTAAATCACACGGCATTCCAGCGTAAGCGGAAAATCCCGGATGGCGGGTACCGAAACGATCTCCGGCTCCGCCGTCGTCAGTCCTGCTTCGCGGATCTTATCCGTATCCCGTCCGCTCCTGGTGCCGCAGATCGAAAAAGCTTCCCGGCTGAACCCGCGGATCGGCACGTTTACCGTGAATTCCGGATTAGCGTCCAGCAGTTCACTGGTAAAGCGGCAGCCGCGCACATAAGCCACGAAAACAGGCAATTCCCATATCCTGCCGATATGCCCCCAGCCGATCACCATGCAATTGATTTTTTCACCGTTCCGGGTGGTCAGAAAGACGCCTTTTTCCAGCGCGTGCGAGATTTCGTCGGCATAATCCAGCGGGTCAATCTTTCTTCTGTTCATCGTCCGTTCCTCCCTGTAAACTTACGCCCAGCTTTTCAAGCTCCGCCAGCATCCCGTCAAAATCCCGATACACGATGCCGACAAAACCCATCTTCCGCGCCGCCTCGACGTTTTCTTCCGTATCGTCGATCATGACGCATTCTTCCGGCCGCAAACCGTACCGTTCCAGAAAGCAGCCGAACATACGGGGATCCGGCTTCGTGAGGCCAACCCGGAAAGACACGACCCCGCCGTCCATCAGGGGCATAAAGGCCAGGGACCCTCCGCATTCATCATATGCCTTCTTCGAATAATTGGACAGGTAATATACGCCGTGTCCGGTTTCCTTCAGCCCCCGGACCAGCGGAATGGCAAAGGGCCGGATCGTAAGCATGCCGCTCAGATCGGAAAACGCGAGCCGCAGTTCCTTTTCGATTTCCGGATCCGCAGCGGCGAACGCCCGCAGCGTTTCTTCCTCGCTTACTTCCCCGCGCTCGAACTTTTCCCAGTACGGATTGCTCACCGAAGCCTTCAATACTCGTTTGATCATGGGACCGTCCAGCCCTTTGTCCGCCAGAAACTCCCGGATCCTGTAATCGGCCAGTACGCCGCCGATATCAAACACAATGTTCCTGATCATCCTGTGTCTTCCTCCCGATCACGGTGTATGTCATCCCTTCCGCACGATGCTCCGACCGGTACAGGCAAACCTCACGCACCGTCATTGAAACAGGCGCCGGTCCGATCTGGGCAAGCAGCGCCTCCGACGGCAGAACCGGCTTTCTGATCAGCGTGATGTGGGGATTGAAATCCTGCGGGTCAAAGGGGATCCCCGCACCGCGCAGGTTCCGGCGGACACGCAGCGCAAGATCGTTCAGCCGGTCGGACTCTTCCACGCCTGCCCACAGCACCTTAGCCTGCGGAAAGATGCCGATACGGGACAGCGTCACGGAAAAGGGCTTCCCGACAGGCGGCAGGACATCTGTCACGTCCTCCGGCCATTCGCCGATAAACGCCAGGGTCATGTGCAGGTCGGAGGGATGAAGATACCGCCCTTCCGTCCCTGCCGCACGCAGGCGTGTCTGCAGATCCGTCAAAGCCTCCAGAAACGCCGCGGACGGCTGCAAAGCGGCAAAAACGCGCATGCTTCACACCTCGCGGATCGACGCTTCCGCCGACCGCAGGATGCCCTCCGCATCCGCCCCGTCCACGTCCAGCCCGACGGCCCTGATCTGCCGGACATCGGAAATGCCGTAAAAGCTCCGCGCCAGGGCTTCGACGTATCCGAAGCCGTATTCTTCCGGCACGAAGCAGCCGCCGGCCGTCGTCACATAATACAGCCGCTTCGCCCGGCAGAGGGTCACCGGCATTCCTTCCGCGGTATAGCGGAAAGTGATTCCCAACACATTGATCTGTTCAAAATACTGTTTCAGCGCCGCGGGAAAGGACAGATCCCAGTAAGGCGCCGCGATGACGATCGTTTCCGCCCGTGCGAACTGACGCGCCGGATCAAAGAGCGGGGCTTCGAAATCCCCTTCGGCAATCAGGCGGTCCCGCAGTTTCAGGAAAGCCTCGTCCGCCGCGGGGAAGCGGACAGCCTCCGTTCGGACCTCCTCATACGGCAGATCCAGTTTTTTAAGCAGCGCATCCGCGAGTCTCCGGGTCCTGGAATCCTTCCGCACACAGGCATTGATGAAAAGCACCGGTTTCCCCATAAAGCACCTCTTCCGGTTTCCTGTTTTCATGATCCTTCCGGTCACAAAATCAGTATATCATATCTGTATGAAAACGAAAAGCGAAATACGCCGAAAGAAGCTGAAATTTGATGAATCCGTGAAGTTGGGGCAGGTTCCCGGAGAAAAACCGCTCCTTCCCCGCAAAGCAGCCGGAAATCGGCCGGAAATAAATTTGACTTTCTTTGACCTATAAGGTATACTACAGTCACCATCAAGGGAGGGGATCGAAAGAGCCCCGAACGAGATGGAATACATGCGACCCTGCAAGCGTGGCTGAGAACCAGGCGTACAAGGCCAGTTGGAGGTAAGCATTATGAGTACGTATCTTCCTTCTGTATTCGGTGAAAACCTGCTGGACGTGTTTGATGATTTTGACCGTGACTTCTTCCGCGGCTTCGGCCGCCCCGAGCATGTGCTCTACGGCAAAAACGCTGCCCGGATCATGAAAACGGATGTGAAGGAAACGGACGAGGGCTATGAAGTGGATGTGGATCTGCCCGGCTTCAGCAAGGACGAAATCAAGCTGGATCTGAACAACGGGTACCTGACCATCTCTACCGAGAAGAGCCTGAACAAGGAAAACAAGGGCAAGATGCTTCGCCAGGAGCGGTATGTGGGCACCATGCAGCGCAGCTTCTATGTGGGCGAAGCCATCACGGAAGAGGATATCAGGGCCCGGTATGAAAACGGCGTGCTGAGCCTGACGATCCCGAAGAAAGAGGCAAGGAAAGTGCCTGAAAAGAAACAGATTCTGATCGAAGGATAATATGAATCCCGTGCAGACAGGGGGCCGGTTTTGCCGAAAACCGGCCCCCTGTCTGCGTGTTTTCGTCCGTTTGCCCTCTGCGGTCACGCAGAGAAGAGGAGCCGGATACAATCCGTCTTTTCTGTGATGCTTGTTCCGTAAAGATCGGACGACCGCGCTGCCGGAAGCCTTCAAACGGCTGCTTTGAAACGGAAGGCTTGCGTGTATGGTGCGTTTCAGCACGGCTGTTCATACGTCCGGCGGGCAGTCGAAACGCCGGTAAGCCCCCGATGAGGAAATAAGCAGAGAAACCCGTTTTTTCAAAGCTTTCCGTACATCTTTACACAGAATACGAGGCTGCCGCAGGATCATTGAACTGCAGCAGCCCCGTTCTTATCGTTTCGTTCATATTTCCCCGCCGGACAGGATTCTTTCCACGAGCTCCCGTTTGTCGTTCAGCACGCATCCGCCGGCGTGATCCTCCAGCAGATGGCCGTTTTCCCGCAGCGTCCGGAAAAGCCGCGAATGCATCGCGTCCTTCAGGGAAGTATCCCGCACGTTGATGTCCGAATACGGAGAGAAGGGACATGGTTCCGCCCCTCCGTGGGAATTGATATGGAAGAACCCGCGGCCCGCGGCCACACAGCCGCCGGACGATTTTTCGTCGCCCGGGAAGGAGATATACACCATCTCCGGTTTTTCCTGCCGAAGACGGAGGATCTCGCCGCGCAGGTATTCCCGCTCCGCGTCACCCGGCGCAAGCTCCCTGCTTTCGTCCGTAACCGGCACAAATTCGACAAAAATGACTGCCTTGCATCCCCGGTCCGACAGACTCTTCAGAAAGGCGGATGAGGATACCTCGCGGATATTCTGCCTTGTCACCGTCACAGACGCGCCGAAAATCAGCCCTCTGCGGTGCAGTTCGTCCATATTGGCGATCAGCCGGTCATAGATACCGCTGCCGCGCCGGGCATCGGTGATTTCTCTCTCTCCTTCGATGCTCATGATGGGAACCAGATTGCGCCGCCTGGCGAAGAGTTCGAAATACGCTTCGTCCATGAACGTTCCGTTGGTGAAGATCGGAAACAGGATGCCGGGGATTTGTCCCGCCGCTTCGATCACATCCCGCCGCAGCATCGGCTCTCCGCCGGCCAGCAGGATGAAGCTGACGCCCAGTTCATCCGCTTCCTCAAAGATGCGGAGCCACTCCTCCCCGGTGAGCTGTGCCACCGGCGCCTGATCCACCGTGGCATGATTGCACCGGGAATAGCAGCCCGCGCAGTGCAGATTGCATTTGCTGGTGATGCTCGCGATCAGGAAGGGCGGGATATGTTCTCCCCCATCCTCCGCTTTTCTCCGCTTCTGCGAAGCCTTTCTGCTGGCCGCCGCGAATTTCACCATGAATGCGCTTTCACGGGGATTTTTCAGTGTTGCCCTGATCACGTCGGAAACGACGTGTTCCACGCCTTTTGTCAGGTAATCCTGCAGATCAAAAGCTGCGCTGTTCATTCGTTCGGTTCCTCCCCCGCCGCCTTGTACGGATTCTCCTTTTCAGGCCCGTTTACGCCCGATTGAATTTTTCCTTCGGCTGTCTGCAGCGCGGACATTTCCAGTCCTCCGGCAAATCCTCAAAGGCGATGCCGTCATGCTCCCGGGGATCATACACATAGCCGCACACGGAGCAGACATATTTGCCGCTCGCTTCTTCCTGCGCAAAGTCAATTTCCGGGAAAACGGTCTCCACCGGATGCTCCAGATCCATCACACGCTTTGCTTCCAGGCTTTCATAGCCCTGAGGCGTATGCGTTCCGCAGTAAACCGTCGGATGACTGCAGATGAATTCGCGCACGCGATCCATGGTTTCCCGGGCAGCGGAACGGTCATCGTACACCACGGACAGTTTGTTTTCATACAGCGCTTCATCCACGTAGGTGATATCGCCGTGCATCATATAGAACAGGCCGTCCGATTCGACGATCACGATGCTGTTGCCGTTGGTGTGTCCCTTGGCCCTGACAAGATAAACGCCGTCCCGGATCTTCTGGCAGGCCGGGAAATTGTAATACGCGCCGTCCGTGAATTCCACCGGCACCAGGTTTCCGATCCCCTGCAGCTCGGCAGCGGACAGTTCATCCGCGTTCACGTAAATCTTCGCGTTGGGGAAGCTGCGAAGCTCGCCGGAATGATCGGCATGCTTATGGGTCAGCAGAATCGCCGTCACCTGTTCACGCTTGTATCCGAGAGCGGCAAACGCCTCCATGTAGCTGCAGATATCCCTGCCTGTAAAAGCAGGGCTGTTCTCGTCCGGCTTCTCTTCCGGGGTTCCCGCGGGCAGGCCGGTGTCCACCAGGATCACCTCATCGCCCGTATCGATCAGATAATTCTGCAGACTGCCGCGATAGCGGATGCCCGGATCGAACCTGTCCGGTCCCTCTTCGCCGCCGAAGGCGAACGGCTGGGAGTAGAATCCGTCTTTTCTGAATTTTATCGCTTTGATTTCCATGGTGCTTCCTACTCTTTTGATGTGTGAACCATTGCTGTTTCAACAGGTTCTTCCGACGCGTCCATGCTCTGCGCCCGCTGTTTTACCCGATCGCCTTCCGCACCTCGTTCAGGGAAAGCCCCTGCCTTTGGGCAATATCCGCCAAATCCTCATACTCCGCTTTGCGGCGTTCCAGGCCCATGCCGGAAGCCTTTTTCACCCGCACCGGGCCATAGGGCGTTTCCGCCGTTTCAACGGAGCGTTTCAGTGCATACCTTTCCATATCCTGGCGGCGAATGCCCAGGGTGGAGGTGTGTTTCATCATCACAGCCGCCAGATGATCCGCGTCCTCGGGCAGGCAGATCACGCTGAGCAAAACGCCGGGCCTCGATTTCTTCATGCCGATGGCCTGAGTGTAAACGTCCCTGGCACCCGCTTTGAACAGCTGTTCCATGGCAAATCCGATCTCCTCGCCGGTCATATCGTCCAGGTTGCATTCCAGTCTGGCAATCCGTTCAAGCCGGCCTTCGCTTTCCCCCAGGAACGCCCGCAGGCAATTGGCCCGTTCAAACTCTTTCTTTCCCATTCCATAGCCGATGGATTCCACGGTCATGACCGGCCGGTCTCCGAATTCGGATACGAAATGCTTCAGCAGCGCCGCCCCGGTGGGCGTGCACAGCTCGCCCTGCACTTCTCCGCCCCAGGTCGGAACGCCTCGCAGGATCAGCGCGGTCGCGGGCGCCGGCACCGGAAGGATGCCGTGCATGCAGCGCACGTGGCCGCAGCCCACGTGCACCGGGGAAGCCATGACTTTCTCCGCGCCGATTGCCTCCATCAGCAGGCAAACACCTACCACGTCCGCCACAGCGTCCAGCGTACCCACTTCATGGAAGTGGATTTCGTTTACGGGGCGCCCGTGCACCCGGCTTTCAGCCTCCGCGATCAGGGCATACACCGCCCCGGCGTCCGCTTTCACTTTTTCGGATACCGGCAGACCGGCAATGATCGCTTCGATGCCGGCAGCGGATGTATGGTGATGATGGTGCTCCTCTTCGTGCTCCTCCTCGTGATGATGTTCATTCTCATTGCCGTTGGCATGGTCGTGCCCGTGCTCATGATGATGTTCATGAACATCCGCGGATTCCTCTTCCGCCCCGTTCACGGTCACCTTCATGCGGGTGCCGGTGATGCCGCACCTGACAGCCCGCTCCGCTTCCACCCGCACACCGGGCAGACCCAGGGCATTCATCCGATCCAGAAACGCCTGCCTGTCCGGAATCAGTTCCAGCAGCGCCGCCGTGAGCATATCGCCCGCGGCACCCATCCCGCATTCAAGATACAGCGTTTTCATCAGATACCTCCTTCACGGCAGCTCCGCGATCATGCGCAGCAAGTCCTGATAGAAGCCGCGGATGTCGTGTTTATGCGCCAGCCCGCCCTGCAAAGCCATATGGTCACCGGGCCGGGCAGGAAACACGTTCCACATCCCCCGTTCGATCCTTGCAGGATCCAGCGGTTTTGCAGGCGCACCAAGCGGGCACGCCGCGGAAATCGTATTCACCAGCCCGTCATTCTCCCGCCAGGCGTCATCGATCACGAACCCGCCTTTTGTTTTTCCCGTATAGGATCCGATCTGACGCGCCCGCATCACAAACAGCGGCTCTATCCCTTTCTTCGGTACGTGCGTACCGTCTGCCTGCCGCCTGGTATAGCTGCACGGCACGGAAAAGCAGTAAACGTCCGGCAGGGTTTTCATTCTGCGGTTCAGGGCCAGCGCGTTGTCGATATGCATGTCATAATCGGCCAGGTCCCGCCGGTCTCTCCCGTCCGTCCGGGGCGTTGTACCGATGGACATCATACGGGCAAGTCCCTTGCTCCACAGGGGCGCTTTTACACTCTTCGGATCAAAGTCCGGGTCTGAAAACAGATCATAGGCCGTGGTTCCGTTCATGGGGGAAGCCAGGGTAACGATACTGTGGATCCGGCCGCCCGATCCTCCGGCAAAAAGCGGAGACAGATCCCCATCCTGTGCGGCGTTCCGCTCGGCTTCATCTCCGTTGGCAAGCAGTTCGGAGAAAAGCCGCACGGTGGTCCCGCCGAAGGAGTGGCCCAGCAGCACAAGCCTCGTATGCGTATTCCATTCAGGCAGCAGCGGGCAATCCGAAAAATCCCTTCCGAAACGCCAGTGCCGGTACATTCCGCTGTGTGCCATGCCGTAATCCACCCGCGTTCCCGCGATCTGGGCATATAATTCGCAGGCCCGGTCCCAGGCGCTGCCTGTTGGGGCAACAGAAGCGGCATAACAGGCAAAGCCCTCTCCCCGCAGGAAAGCCATCAGATCGCCGCCGCGCATCCCCCAATAAGGCATCCTGCGGTAAACGGCATCGTAGCTGCCCCAGCCGGATAATCCGTGCACAAACACAAATGAATAATCAGCCATTCTTTTTCTTCCATCGTCCGTTTTCGCTCGCCATGGCGGAGCCGAGGATCAGGACCGCGCCGAGGATATTCAGCACGCTGAGCGGTTCCTTCAGGAGAAACGCGGAAAACAGCAGGGCGGATACCGGGTCGATGTAGCTGAGCATGGCGACGGTCTGAACGCGCAGGCCTTCCATGCCTCCGAAATACAGCGCATAGGCTGTGCCTGTGTGAACGACGCCCACCGCAAGCAGCAGGAGAAGCGCTGACGGCGTGAATACGATCCCGGCGAACCCGTCCGTCAGAAGCAGATAGGGCAGCATGACGATCCCGGCTGAGAGCAGCTGGACGGTGGTTCTCCGATACGCGTCAACGCCCTGTGTTTTTTTGTTTGTGATCACAACGCCCGCGTACAGTGCCGCCGCGCCGAGCGCCGGCACGATCCCGGTCAGATCACGCGGCTGCGCGCCGCTCATGTCCGCCACGCCTGAAATCAGTACCATGCCCACGATCGAAACCATCGCGCATATCATCTTCCTGCCTGTCAGCCGCTCCCGGAAAAGGACGGGTGACAGCAGCATCACGATGGTGGGCTCCATGTAGTAGCACAGAGTAGCCACAGCGACCGTGGTATGGTTGTACGCCTCAAACAGCAGCATCCAGTTGAAACCGATCATGGCGCCCGTCACGGCCAGCCGCAGCAGGGCACGCCCCGGCAGAGGCGCGGATTTGTCCTTCCCGCGCAGTCTGACAAAGACCAGCAGGAAAACCCCGCCCAGAATGCCCCGCGCAAACGCCAGAAAAGCGGAAGGAAGGGGTATATGCCGCCTGAAAACACCGATGGTGCCGAAAATCAGCATGGAGGCGATGAACATTCCCGGCGCTCTGCCGTCATTTGTTTTCTTCATCCGGTTTGCCGCGTCATTCCGCGATCAGGGTCGCGATATAGTCCGTATCCGCGGGCCGTGGCAGGCCGGGATCGGCAATCGCAAGCCGCACACGATCCCTCATGCCGAAGGCAAAATGGCACATCGCAATGCCCATGTCCACCTTCTGCAGATCCCATCCGGCGTCCGCAAACCCTTTGTTTTTCTTTTCGTAAAAATGCGCCTGTGTGCCGTCGATGACCACCCGCCAGGGCTGCCTGTTCACCGCGGAGGGCGCCCAGCGCACCATTTCCAGGGCATCCCCGCAGGGCACATCCTCCTGAAGCGGCCGATCGAAGCTCCGGTCAAAGAAAAGCTCGGAGAAATCCTTACGGCTGTCCGCCCGGACGCCCTTGCGCATCATCGCTTCCCGCAGGGACATCTTCTTGGCCGGATACCCCAGGGGGCTCACGCAGGGCATCACTTCATCCGCCTGCAGTTCCATCGCTTTTTCAAACGCCGCGCGGTCCATGGTGCCTGCGATCCAGGTGGTGCCCAGGCCCAGGGATTCGGCATACAGCACCAGCTTTTCAAAGGCAAAGCCGAACGCCTCCTCCGCGTGAGGCTGCCGCCGGAGCTTTCCCGCGACGTATGCGTCCGTACTCACGATCACAGGAGAGGAAAGCCCGTTTTCCTTTGCGTTCAGCAGCTTCCAGGAAACGGGGATCGCGTACGGCGTTTCGATGCTTTCCGCAAAACGCAGGATTTTTTCCGTGTCCTCCGGGCGAAGGGGATTTCCGTCAAAAGTGCGTACGCTTCTGCGGCGGCGCACCAGTTCAAGGCCGTTCACAGCTTCAGGCCCTCCGTCCAGGTTTTCAGGTCCGCTTCGGACACTTCGCCGCCAAGGCGCCTGCCGCGATCCACATACGCGCTTTCGCTCACCAGGCTCCGGATGCGCTCCGCGGTATTGCCGATGCCGCTGCCGCCGGAGGTGCAGAAAGGAATGATCTTTTTGCCGGAAAAATCATACGCGGTCAGGAAAGTATCCACCACGCTGGGCTCCCTGCCCCACCAGATGGGAAAGCCCACGAAAACCACGTCGTACTGCGCCATATTTTGCACGCAGCCCGCGAGTGCCGGCCGGCAGTTTGGGTCGCTCATCTCAAGCGAGCTGCGGCTCTGCCTGTTTCGCCAGTCCAGGTCTTCCGCGGTGTAGGGCACTTCGGGCCTGATTTCCG
>CADBNX010000043.1 GCA_902796115.1 uncultured Eubacteriales bacterium | reverse complement strand
GTGTAGCGCAGTTTGGTAGCGCGTTTGGTTCGGGACCAAAAGGTCGCTGGTTCAAATCCAGTCACCTCGACCACGGAAAAGCCTTGAAACGCTTGCGTTTCAGGGTTTTTTCCTTTTTCAGGCTCCGCACCGGAACCGATCCTTGTGATACGCCGGCATTCCGCCTGTGTTGTTTGTCAAAAACTATTCAAACGGTGAATTGACAAAGCCTTCCCAAATCAGTATACTGGATTTGCCGGAAATGAGGATGCCTGGCGAAAACACAGCCGCAGGATCGAGGATTGCAAAGCTATGCCGGATGAACGTTTTGTTCAGAGAACCGCGTGCTCCGCGCCGTATCCGGACCAATGCGCGGAGGAAAATCCTCTGCCGCTTTCCCCCGCGTCTTTGCCTTCCGATCTGCACAAAGACGGCAGGCTATGGCGGACCGTTTTCATTTTGAGCCTGATCCCGCTGCTGATCCTCTTGCTCCTGTCTCTTCAGGTTTTCCGGCATCACTCGGCGTTTCTTGCCAGAAAGCTTGAACTGTCAGGCAGCCGCTTCGCGGAAGGAATCCGGATTGACGGTCTTCCCGTCGGCGGCCTGACGTGGGAAGCAGCCTGTGAGATCGTTTCACGGCACGCTGCCGCCCCACCCGATCTGCGCCTGGTTCTGCAGGCAGACAGTATCGTGCTGACCATCACAAACGAAACGGTCAATCGCCGGAACAACTGGCCCGATGTGCTTTCCGCTGCGTTCGCGCTCGGACGAAGCATATCCCCCGCGCTTCCTGCTTCCGTTACTCCTTTCGAATACCGCTTCCGGACACTTCAGACTGTTCGGGAAAAAGGCGCGGATTACAGCACCGAAGCCGTCTATGATCGGGAAGCGCTGATTGCCGTCGTTGACACCCTGGCTTCAATGCTTGAAAAGGATGCGGTCAACGCGCAGGTACTGACGGATACAGTTACGGGAGAACGGGTGTTCACGGATGAAATCCCGGGTGCAAAGCTGGATCGGGATACGCTTGTGCAGCAGCTGTCAAGGCTGCTGGACCGGGGCGAAGACGCCTGTGTGGTGATCACGACCGAGCCTGTTCTTCCCGAAATCACCAGGGTGGAATTAATGAATATGATGAATTGAGGAGGAAGCAGCTTGCGCAAAGGTGAACTGAAGAAAAAAGCAATTCTTGAAACTGCCGAAAGCTTGTTTCTGGAGAAAGGATATCAGGAAACTGCCATCGACGAGATTCTTTCACGTCTCTCTACCAGCAAAGGCAGTCTGTATCATCATTTTGAATCGAAACAGCAGATCCTGGAAGAGATATGCCGTGAAAAAATGCTTGCTTCAGCAGAGGAATACCATCTTCAGATTCCGGATGATCCTCTGGCCGCGCTTGACCGTCTGCTGTACTGTGCCCAGCCCCTGCGAAACGGAAAAGAAGCTCTGCTCCTGATGCTGCTTCCCATTTTGAATACGCCGGACGGCGATACCACGCTTTGCAGTATGCAGCGCGTGCAGAAGCAGATTTTTTACCCGGAACTTGAAAAGATCCTGTTTCAGCTTCGCAGTGACCGAAGCGCTTTCTGGACGCCGGAATACCTTCCGATCCTGGCCTGGGATCTGTTCCTTGCCGGTCAGCAGACGCTCCTGTCCGTTTCCCGCGCACTGTGCGGCAAAACAACAGACGCGCCGACGCTTGCGCTGTCCATCGATGCGATGCGCTTCGCATGGGAAAGGCTTCTTGATCTTCCCTACGGCAGCATGACCATTGTTCGCGCGGAAGAAGCGCTTTCCTGCGTGTATCATACCGCGCAGCATTTCAAATATCTTTCTTAGGAGGCTGTTATGCGCCAAAGCGGTGTATTGCTTCACGTCACATCCCTGCCCTCCCCCGGAGGGATCGGCACACTCGGCAGGGAAGCCCGCGGCTTCATTGATTTTCTGAGCGCGTCCTCCTGCCGCATCTGGCAGATGCTTCCCATCGGGCCGACCGGCTACGGAGACTCCCCTTATCAGAGCCCTTCAACATTTGCCGGCAATCCGCTGTTGATCGACATTCCCTCCCTGGCGGAAGACGGACTTCTGCCAAAGGGAGAAAAAATGTCGCTTCCGGATTCCGACAAAACAGATTTCGACGCGGTGCGGGCAGAAAAAGAACGTCTGTTGAACCTCTCCTTCCGCTATGCCGCCTCGGATGTCGGGGAAGGGCTTGCGGATTTTAAAAAGCGTCATTTCTGGCTGCGGGATTTCTGCCTGTTTCAGGCAATCAAGGAAACCATGGATTACGCTTCCTGGATGCAGTGGCCGCAGGAAATCCGCATGCGCGAAAAAAGCGTCCTGATGCCGATGCGCAGAAAACTCGCCGATCGGATCGAATACTATGCGTTCGTGCAGTATCTGTTCTTCCTTCAGTGGCAAAAACTGAAAGAATACGCGCATCGGAAAGGTGTTCTGCTGTTCGGAGACATGCCCATCTACGTTGCGGAAGACTCTTCGGATACCTGGGCCTCACCGGAACTGTTCCAGTTTGACGCCGAAAGACGTCCTGTATCCGTCGCCGGTGTGCCGCCGGACTATTTTTCCGCGGACGGGCAGTTATGGGGCAATCCGCTTTACCGCTGGCAGGATATGGCCCGAGGCCGGTACAGCTGGTGGATCAGGCGCCTGCAGTCTGCCGGAAGCCGATTTGACATGATCCGGATCGACCACTTTATCGGTTTTGCAAATTATTACACCATACCGGCCGGCGCCCCCAACGCCCGGCATGGGAGCTGGGTGGACGGACCGGGAGAACATTTCTTCCGAACCGTACAGCGCGCGCTGCCTCAGCTGCGGATCATCGCGGAGGATCTCGGCGCCGTCAATGAAAAAGTGCTCTCCCTGCTGCGCTTCTGCGGCTATCCCGGCATGAAAGTACTGCAGTTCGCTTTCTCCGGTGAAACCGACAATCCTCATCTGCCCCAGGGGTATCCCGAAAACTGTGTTGCCTACACCGGAACACATGACAACGATACCTCCCTGGGCTGGTACCGGAATGCCCCGGCAGAGGCACAGGCACTGGCACGTTCCGTGACGGGAGCAACAGGCGAAGAAGACATTGCCGAACATATGATCAGCACCGTTTTCGCTTCCCGAGCCGATACCGCCATCGTTCCGATGCAGGATCTGCTTGGTTTGGGCGGCGAGGGGCGCATGAATGTACCCGGCACAGCCGCGGGAAACTGGCGCTGGCGTATGACCGCAATGCCTGCGGACAGTCTTCAGCGCTCGCTTGAACAACTGAACGCGTCGTCCCGCCGGGGTTGATTGTCCTCGTTCTGCTGCCGGATCATCCGGCCGTGTTCCGCAGCTCCGCTTTCAGCGCCGCTTGCAGCACCACACGGTATGAAGGATGATAGCGCTGCCTGTAGCGCTCCGAATGATGCGGCTGAAGGTCCCTGCCGTGATTCCGGGCCAGATACAGATCGATCTCCGCCTCGTCCATCCCGATTTCATCGCAGACTCCTCTCAGTTCCTCCAGGCGGCCGAGAAATCCCCGCATGCTGCCCCGTTTTTCGCCGGCTGTCCTCAGAAACAGTTCAGACAGTTTTTCTACGCTGTACCCGTGTTTTTTCCACTGCCAGAGGCTGACACGGCAAAGCCCGTTCCCGATGGAGACATACAGGGGGTCATCATTCTCCACGCATGTTTCCATTTCCCGCTTCAGCATCATCCTGCTCTTCTCCGGATTTGCCGCCAGATGCCCCGGACCGAACTCAGCCTGAAAAGCAAGCTTGATAAAGTCCTGGATCCCGCTTTCCGGATACTGCTGTGCGTGCTGAAGGATCACATTCTGAAAAGCAGACATTGGTTTGCTCCTTTTCTGTATCGGAGGTGTCCATGAAGCGCTTTCTGCTTCTGATCGTGACTGCAAGTCTTCTGTTCGCGGCGTTTCCCGCCGGCTCGTTCAGCGAGGATGAATCCTTTACGGTCGCGGCTTCTTTCTACCCCATCTATGTTTTCGCACAGAACGTCGCATACGGTACAAATACAAAGGTGCTGTGCATGACTTCCAATACCACCGGCTGCCTTCATGACTATCAGCTTCTGCCGGGAGATCTGACCCGTCTGGAAGGAGCAGGCCTGCTTCTGATCAACGGGGCCGGCATGGAACAGTTTCTGGATGACATAACCGCCGTGTTTCCTTCCATGCCTGTCGTTTCCTGTACGGAAGGCATTGAGCTGATCATGAACGAAGACGGAGAAGCAAACGCGCACGTCTGGCTTGATCCGGAGAACGCGGCTGTCATGACACACAATATCGGTGAAGCGTTGGCCGGTATTGACGCGAAGAATGCGGATTTATACCGGAAAAACGCCGACGCATATATTCTGAAACTCAAAGCGCTGGATGAGGAACTGACTGAGATCCTGCAGCCGCTTTCCAGACGGGAAATCGTCACTTTCCATGAGGCATTTCCCTATTTTGCCAAAGCATATGATCTTCAGGTCATCGCTTCCGTAACAACGGAACCGGATGAAAGCATTTCCCCCAGAAAACTGGCCTTGCTGTGCGGACAGATCGCCGCCGCAGGAAATCCGCCGCTGTTTGCGGAACCACAGTACAGTCCGGATGCAGCGCTTGCGATCTGCGCCGAAACAGGCGCCTCTTTGTGGGAACTTGATCCGGTGGTTACCGGGGACGGCAGCCCCGACAGCTATATCTCCGCCATGCGGAAAAATGCCGAGGTGCTTGCCGAGGCTCTTTCACGATAGCCGTCAGGATTCTTCTTCCAGCCACTGTTTCCAGGTTTTCTCATCCGCACCGAGCGTCATCTTCTGCCCGTTCCTGATAATCGGCAGCCGCATCAGGGACGGGTTTTCCGTCAGATACTCCGTGATTCGCTCCTCATCCTGTGTGTAGGAAACCGGATGAGATCTTACAGCCGGTTCCTGGCGGTTTATCAGGTTCTGAATTCCGAACACAGACGCGAAGAGCGCGATTTCCCGTTTTCCCGGGCGGTGCTTTTTCAGATCCACCAGCGTACAGGCGATCCGTCTTTCCTTAAGAAAGCGCTCGGCTTTCTGTACGTCGAAGTTTTTTTTGCAGCTGTAAATCTGTATGTTCATATCAATCGGCCGTTTCATTCAGGAAAGGCAGATCCAGCCGGTTGCTCCCGTCGCTCCACAGACGTTCCAGATGGTAGTACTGTCTCG
The DNA here is from genome assembly GCA_902796115.1 of uncultured Eubacteriales bacterium. Taxonomy (GTDB): domain Bacteria; phylum Bacillota; class Clostridia; order Christensenellales; family Aristaeellaceae; genus RUG756. Next base: position 2,256 of record CADBNX010000043.1, on the reverse strand, counting down.
CTTCAGGCTGGAAGATGTGAATCAGTACGGAATTATAATCCAATACGATCCACTTACCCTCGTCTTTTCCTTCCCTTGCACGAAGCGGTATTCCCTCCTGTGCCATCATGTCATCCAGATCATCCGCCAAGGCCTTGGTCTGCAGAATGTTTCTGCCCGAAGCAATGACCATGTAATCGGCAATTACGGTCAGTTTGCTTACATCCAGCACAAGAATCTGATCTGCTTTCCTGTCATACAGGATCCGCGCCGCTTTTTCCGCCATTTCTCTCGCTTCCATGCTGTCCCATCCTTTCTTCAACATACGTCCGTTCCTGTTCCGAAATGTGTTGATTCAGCCATTGATAGGTGCTCTCTCCGCGCAGGTGAAAATGCTTTCCGCTTCTGCGGACAAATTGTTTTGTTAAGGCCAGAGAATACAGTACCGCGGCATCCAAAGATACTTCCGCCAGATTCCGCAGTTCCTCCAGACCCGGATACGGTTCCCTGTTTTCCTCGATCGCATCCGCGACAAAGACAACTTTTTCCGTCAGTGACATATTTGTCCTGCCAAGGGTATGATTACGGATCGCGCTGAGCGTTTCTTCATCCTGTATGCCGAATTTTTCGCGGGCGAGCCATGCGCCCGCGATTCCGTGCATCAGTGCGCCGGAAGCAAGGATGCTTTCATCTGAACACAGTCCTTTTTCCAGCAGTATTCTCCGCATCGTTTTCGTTTCCATTCCTTTGGCACAGTCATGATAATAAGCTGCCACGGCGGATTTGATAACAGGCGCATGATGGATCGCCGCCAGATGCACGGCCGCGTTTCGCACACCCAGGGTATGTTTCCACCGGTGCTCACTGATCAAGGTCCTCACCTGCGGACTGCAGGGCTGATACAGACCCGTTTTCGCGATCATCATCAGTTCCGGCATCCTCACCCGGTCAGGGTCCCGCAGCGAATACAGCGCGTCGCGTACCGCTTCTTCATGGTCTGCCGGGCATACCGTACGCAGTCTGACCTCTCCGTTTTCGTTTTCCGGCGTTCTCAGATCCGGATCGCTTTCACCGCTGAAGCAGCAAAGGCAGACCCTTCTCCGGATCTCTTCAAAAGCTTTCTCACACCGCGCCTTACGAAGCTGTCCGTCTGTCATGATCAGAAAGTGCGCCGCGTCGGTTTCCGTACCGCACAGTCTGTCCACAGCCGATGACAGACAGCGAACTTCGCCATGCGCATAATCCAGGGCAATCCCTTTCCAGTCCGTCGCGTACCGTGCCAGCGGCAGCCTTTCTTCCGCAGCCGCAAACGCTTTTCCTTCGGGCATCCACGGAAGCAGCAGCATTCGATCCAGCCGCAGTTCAGCACCGGCCGCATAAAGGGCTTCAGCCTGTGCAGCAGTCATCGGGTCAAAAGTACCCGGCGCAATCCCAATCCTGAGCAAATGCCTCATCTCCTCCGGCATTATAACAGAGTTTTTCTTCTTTGAAAAGATGCGGCATCCGATTGCTGTACCGCGTACAGGAGGAGCGAGTTACCGGCAAAAAAGCGGCTGTCGCACAGAAGGTTCTCCGTTCTCTGTCCATCGGCCGCAGTTTACCCATAAAGGGCACAATGCGGGATAGCCTGCTTCTCTTCGTTCGCACACAGCTGTCTCTCGCCGGTCTGACGGTTCACTGCCTTCCCCTTTGGGAGGCGCAGCCGAGCGCGCCCAGTGGGCGTAACCTCATCCACTGCAAGCGGTCCCCCCTTCCCCATAGGGGAAGGCTGCGAGGCGGAAGCCCAGCGAACAATAGGTATCTGCAAACGAAGCGCAGCAGATGCCATTGTGAACTGCGCCCGAAGGATGGAGGGCGCAGCCGAACGCGCCCAGTGGCCGTAACCTCATCCACCGCAAGCGGTCCCCCTTTCCATGGGGGAAGGCTATGCGGATGGAAGCGCAGAGAGCAAAGAAGCGTTACAAGCACGTCAGTGCGATGTAAGGCGACCATTGCGAACTGGACCGACGCGTAGCAAGAGGTGGCCGCCGTCAGGCGGTCGGATGAGTTTAGCCTTCCCCTTTGGGGAAGGTGGCAGCCCACAGGGCTGACGGATGAGGTTCTCGCACTGCGGCGCTTACCTCTGGTTTCCGTATCACCCCTTCCTATTTCCGATTTCCGGCAGATCGTGCTGCGTATCATATGATGAGGCGGTGCTGCAGCGCTTTGTCTGCAACACCGCCTTCCGATTTGGTACTGTCAATTTTTGTTTGCCCGTCTTGACCGGGTATGGACCTG
>CADBNX010000042.1 GCA_902796115.1 uncultured Eubacteriales bacterium | reverse complement strand
GATCGAAACCAACCTGTCCCTTCCGTGGGCACGGTATGAAAAAATGCTGCCCTTTCTTGACACGGTATTCTTTGACATCAAGCTTGCCGACAGCGCGGCGCACCGGCGGTACACGGGCATCGGAAACGAAGAGATCCTGCGCAACGCACGGCTGCTTTCCGTGACCGGTCTGCCGTTCACCGTACGCACACCGCTGATCCCGGGCATCACGGACGGGGAGGAAAATATCCGGGAGATCGCGCGCTTCGTATCCTCCCTCCCGGGCTGCATCGGCTATGAACTGCTCAATTACAATCCCCTGGCGGAGCCCAAATGGGCTCCCCTCGGCCTCACATACGGCCTGCCCGGCCTGAAACCGCTGCCGGAAGCACGGCTTCAGGCGCTGCGGGACACAGCGGAAGCGGCCGGTGCGGCATGCGGCATCCGGCGCGGATAGAAAACGGGAAGGAGAGCGGACATGAGCACCGTATCAAAGGAAAGCGCACTGGAAAGAAAAAAACGGATCTATACGGAACGCATCCGTCATCTGCGGGCGATGAAGATCGAGGAAACGAAAAAGAAGATCGCCTATAACGGCCATACGGACGAGGATGACTATAACTGGCTCTGCCCCCTTCCGGGGTACTCCTGGAAACCGAAGGGCGATACCCCGAACGGCGATTTTCACGGTTACCGCGGGTGGAGTGAGAATTACGCGTCCATGCTGCGCTCTTTTCCGCCGGTCGTCCAGCCCGAAAACAGCATGTGCGGCAATTTTTACCGCATCCTGCAGAAATTCCGCAAGCTGCGCTGGCATGAAAACTGGGACCTGTCCCCGTGGCTGCGCACCTTCCAGAAATACGGCATCGATCACGGACTGGGCCAGATCCATCATTTTTGCGGCGATTCCCGCATCGGCCTGAAGCTCGGCTGGGAAGGACTGCGCGAAAAGGTCCTGCGCTGCGCGCGGCTGAATCAGGAGAGCGAGGAACAAAAGGAGTTTTACCGGGCCGAGATCGCCTTCCTCGACGCGTGCATGGAATGGATGGACCGCACCATCGACTGCGTGCGGGAAAAACTGGCGCAGGAGAAGGACGAAGGTCTGCGCGAAAACCTGGAGGGCATGCTGGCGGCAAACGAGCGCGTGCGGCACCATCCGCCGGAAACCCTGCGCGAGGCGTGCACCTTCTTAAGCTGGTACAACCTGTTCGGGCGCTCCTTCAACCGCGAGGGCTGCGGCGGGCAGCTGGACGAACTGCTGCGCCCGTACTACGAGCATGACATCGCCCTGGGCCTGATCGACGACGAGGACGCGGTATACTATATCGCGGGGCTGCTCTTCAGCGATACGAAATACTACCAGCTCGGCGGACCGGACGAAAACGGCCGCGATATGGTATCCCCGGTATCCTGGCTGATCCTGGAAGCGGCGGACCGGATGGACGTATCGCTGAATCTGACCATCCGCGTGCACGACGGCCTGCCCCGCGATTTCTTCCGCCGGGGCGTTGAGCTGCTGTTCCGGCACCGGAACGGCTGGCCGCGCTTTTCGGGGGACCAGTCCCTGGTGGAGGGCTTCATGCGCCGGGGGTTCTCCCGCGAACTGGCCGCGAAGCGCATCGCGGTGGGCTGCAACTGGATGGCGATTCCCGGGCTGGAGTACCCGCTGAACGACTCCATCAAGGTAAACCAGGCGCGCATTTTCGAGGTTGCCTACGATGAAATGATGGCAGAGGGCGAACGCAGCACGGCAAGACTGTTCGACCTGTACCGGAAACACCTGAAGATCGTGCTGGCCTGCATCGCAGACAGCATGGATTTTGACCTGAACAACAACCGCTACAATTCGCCGGAACTGTTCCTGAACCTGTTCATGGTCGGGCCGATCGAGAAGGGACGCGACGCAAGCGACCACAGTGTGCCCTATTACAACATCGGCATCGACGGCGCCGGCATCGCCGTAGCGGCAAATTCCTTCGCCGCGCTGGAACAGCGGGTGGAGAAGGAAGGGATCGTCACCTGGGACGCGGTCTATACCGCGGTGCGCAATAATTTCGAAGCGAAGGACGACCGCTACGTCCGCGCGGTCATGAAAAGCAGCGGCAGGTTCGGGCAGCCCGGTTCCCTGGGCAATGCCTGGGCAAAAAAGCTGACCGAACTCTTCCGTGACGAGGTCGTTGCGCTGAAAAGCAAAGAAATCTCCGTCTTTATCCCCGGCATGTTCTCATGGTCCAAGACCCTGCTTTTCGGCGGACAGGTCGGCGCCACGCCCGACGGGCGGCGCGCGGGCGAGCCGGTCAATCACGGAGCCAATCCGATGCCAGGCGACGTGCGCAGCGGCGCGATGACGGATCTGAGCGAGGCGATCAATCTGTGCCAGTGCGGCATGGGCAACACCAGCCCCTTCCAGATGGAGCTTGATCCCGGCATCATCGATATGGAAGACGGGGTCGAAAAGGTGATGGCCCTGCTGGAAACCCATCTCAAGCGCGGCGGCACGCTGATCAACGTCAATATCGTGGACGCGGACCGCATCCGCGCCGCGCACAAAAACCCGGAGCTGTATCCGGATCTGGTGGTGCGCGTCACGGGCTTCACCGCTTACTTCATCACGCTGACGCCCGAATTCCGCCAGCTGGTCGTCGACCGGCTGATGGAGGCGAGATAACAAAGAAGACCGTATTT
>CADBNX010000041.1 GCA_902796115.1 uncultured Eubacteriales bacterium | reverse complement strand
CCGCCGGGAAGGGAACCGCTCCAACCATATGAAAAAATGCGTGGACGAGAACGGCCGCGCTTACAGGACCATCCGCTCCGGCGGAAAAGTCTACACCTATTACGACGACGACCCGGTGTACCCGGGAGATGTGTGGACGGACGTATCCCACCTGCAGCAGAAGGACCCGCAGCGTACGGGATTTGACACCCAGAAGCCCGTTGCGCTGCTGCGGCGCATCATCGGCTGCTGTACGAAGGAAGGGGATCTGACGGCGGATCTTTGCTGCGGCAGCGGCACGGCGCTGGCCGCGGCGGCGGCAATGGACCGCCCGTTCCTGGGGATGGACACCTCCTCCTGCGCCGTGATGATCAGCCGGCGGCGGCTGAGCGAGGCCGCGCTGACGGTGGATATGGAATTCGGCTGCGAAGGCGCGGAGCTGGAGGCGGACGTGGCGTCGGGCATCGGGTTTGACGAAATCACGCTCACCCGCTATGACCCGGGCAGGAAAGACCGGAAGGGCATCGAGGGACTGGACTGCGTGGATTCCTGGAGCGTAGGGTTCCTGAAGGACGGGATCTTTCACACGCAGAACCTGTCCATGCGGCAGAAGCACCAGCCCGCCATCGCGCCGTCCCTGCTTTTGCCGCAGCTCCACGGGGTTCCGGCGATCAGCGTGACGGATGTGTGGGGACGCAGCAGCGTCTGGATCGAAAAATAAAGAAATGTGTGTGCGTTTTGCGAGGCGGGCACAGAAACGGGAGGAAGCCATGGCATACGAAAGAGAAGCGATCCTGAAACCGTTCCGGGAGCAGGAAGACTATATGAGGGACCGCGTCCGGTCGGGCATCGAGCAGAACCGGAAGGGCCGGGCGACGGTAAAGGTGACGGACAGAGAAGGCAAACCCGTTCCGGGCGCGACAATCACCGCCGTGCAGAAAAGCCATGAGTTCAGGGTGGGCGCGAACCTGTTCGCGCTGACGGAAATGGAAACGGAGGAGAAGGCCGCGGAGTACAGGCGTCTGTTCGCGGAGTGCTTCAACCTGGCCACGCTTCCCTTTTACTGGGCGTTCCTGGAGCCGGAGCGCGGCAGGCCCCGCTATGCCGAAGACAGCCCGAAGATCTACCGCCGCCCGCCGATCGATACCTGCCTGGCTTTCTGCGAGGCGAACGGCATCGAGCCCAAAGCGCACTGCCTGGATTACGACATATTCGCCGCCGACTGGGTAAAGGAAATGAATACCGTGCCTGAGATCCGGAAAGCGCTGTACAAACGCTTTTCCGAGCTCGCGGAACGCTACGCGGCGCGGATCCCTTCCTGGGAAGTGACCAATGAAAACCTCTTTCTGCCCAATCCCGGCCGGAATACCGTCAATTTTACCCAAAGCGACAACGTGGAGTGGGATTTCCGCATGGCGGACCGTCTTTTCCCGCTCAACCGGCTCGTCATCAACGAAGCGGCGCCCAATATCTGGCCCTGCTTCAACGGGAACCGCAGCGCCTATTACATGCAGATCGAGCGCGCCCTTTATAAAGGCTGCCGCATCGATTCCATCGGCATGCAGTACCATATGGTGTTCCCGGAGGAGAAGGAAGCGGAGGAGACAAAGCTTTACTATTCGCCGGAGCACCTGTACCGGGTGATGGACTGCTATGCCGCGCTCGGACTGCCGCTGCAGATCACGGAGCTGACCGTTCCCTGCTACCGGGTGAGCGAGGCGGATGAGGAGATCCAGGCGGAAATCATCAAAAATGTGTACAGCATGTGGTTCAGCCACCCCGCCATGGAAGCGATCATCTACTGGGATGTGCCGGACGGGTACGACTGGACGGAGCTGAAGGGCAGCCTGGTGCGGCATGACCTGACCCCGAAAAAAGCGTATCGGGTGATCCGCGACCTGTTTCACAGGACCTGGCGCACCGAGGAAGAAACCGTGACGGACGAAGCGGGCCGGGCCTCGTTCAAAGGCTTTTTCGGAGATTACGAGATCACGGTGCACGCCGGCGAAAAGAGCGTGAAGCAGGATGTGAAGCTGCTGAAAAAGGGAAAACGGGAATTTGCCGTGATTGTCTGACCGCGGGCTTGTTCGTGAAAAAACAGTGGGGAGGAATGCGTTTTCGTGCCGCCTTTTGCCGTGTTTGCGCTGGATAAGGAACGGGATATCATCGTGGAGCTGTACCGCGGGGAACAGCGGATGGCGTATGTGCTGCGCACGCCGAACCACCACACCGGAAACCTGATCCGCAATCTGGCCGCGCTGTGCGGCCTTCCGCTGACGCAGGGGGAGGACGGCCTGCAGATCATCCGCGGCACCGTGCCCTGCTATGTGGACGGGGAGAACCGCACGCTGTATATCTTCCGCCTGGGCAATACCAAGGTGGCCAATATTTTTCCGGACGGCCGGGTGGAGATGAAGGCGTCGATCCCCGCCATCTCCAAAACGCTGATGAGCCAGACCAAGGATTACAGGCTCAGCATCGCGAAAACCATCGTAAAGACCTATCTGTTTGCGGACTGCAAGTTCCGCACCGACCTGCACACCCATATGAGCGGCAACCTGGACGCGGACGTGCTGATCGCCCTGGGGATCCGGCACCAGATCCGCTACCCGCTGTATTATATCAAAAAGCTGGGCCTGAAGTGCACGCCGCGGCAGTGGGAAAAGCTGCGCGCCGCGCGCCGCGAGGCGGAGGCGGCCTGCGCGGACTCGGGCCTTGCGGGAAAATACCTGGACCGGAAGATCGACGATCATACCTTTCTCAATTTCGCGGACCTGATGCTGAACGACCCGGAGGACGCGCCGGGCAATATCGCGAAAATCCGCAATTCCCTGGCCGTGCCCAAGGACGGACAGGCAGTGTTCGCGGACCTTGAAAAGGTGTATCTGTACCGGTATGTGTTCACCAGGGGCGTCGAAAGCGGGGAAAAGATCCGCCCGCACGATGAAAACCTTCCGGACGGGCGGATCCTGGCGCTGCTGCGGCAGATGCGGCGGGACGCGGAAAACCCGGATTACCGGGACAACACGCTCTTTCAGAACAAGCTGCTCCTGATCGCCCGCAATTACCGGCGCTGCGGGGTACAGTACGCGGAAATATCCGATACCGCGCTGCTCAGGGCGGATCAGGCGGCCGCAAGGCTTGCCGAAATCCACCGCGTTATGCCGCATATCACACGGGAAACGGGCGTCGTGCTGCGCTTTCTGGCCGCGATCCGCCGCACGCCGCTGACGATCGTGCGGGATCAGCTGACGCCCAACGATTACCTGGCGGAGAACATTCGCGTGCTCCGCGCCATCGCGGCGGATCCCTATGTGGCGGGCAGCGATATCGTGGGCGAGGAGACCAACGATATCGGGGAGCTGCAAAGCGTGATCGCGCAGATCGTCCGCGTCGCGGAGGAAGTGCCGGGATTTGTGATCCGCATCCACGCGGGGGAGAACGACGGCCTGCGCGACAACGTGGCGGAAAGCATCCGCTGCGTCAGGGAAAGCCTGACGCCCGGACAGGCGATGCCGCGCCTGCGCATCGGCCACGGGCTGTATACCTCCGATCTGTCTTCTCCGCGCGGAAAGAAGCTGATCGCGGATCTGAAACAGGCGGAGGCCGTGCTGGAATTCCAGATCACCTCGAACGTACGCCTGAATAACCTGAGCGATCTTGCCCGGCATCCGCTGCGCCGCTATCTGCGCGCCGGGATCCGCTGCGTGCAGGGAACGGACGGCGGCGCGATTTATGGGACCGATTCCATTGACGAGGAACTGGCGCTGGAGAAAATGCTGGATCTGACCCATGAGGAGCTGTGCCTGATGCGCCGCGCCGAGGATCAGATCCTGCGGGAGAGCCTTGAGACTTTCGAAAACAAAAAGGCGGCGTTCGATCGCCTGCGTGGCACGCGCTCCGCGGAGGATTTCCTTGCCGGGCGCATCCGGGAGAGCGCCGCGGTGGACTCGGTGCTGTGGCAGGAGAAGGACACGCTTCGCGCGGAGGACGCGCTTCGGGACCTGGTGCGGCCCCTGCCGGAAGGGAAAACCCCTGTGATCATCGCCGGGGGCAGCTTCAACAGCGACCGGCACGCGGCGCGCGTGCGCGAGTCCGACCGGGCGCTGATCGACGGCCTGCTTTCCCGCGCCGATCCGGACCGGGTGTTTTTCATGATCGGTCACAGCCTGCGGGCGGTGGAAGGGTATCT
>CADBNX010000040.1 GCA_902796115.1 uncultured Eubacteriales bacterium | reverse complement strand
GGAGTCCATCATTCTCGAACTGAATGTAGCATCGGACGACATGGGCAAAGTGATCGGAAAACAGGGACGTATCGCAAAGGCACTCAGAAGTGTGATCAAAGCCGCAACCGCGAAAAACGGAAAGCCTGTTTTCGTCGAAATTCAATAACATCATGAAGAAACGGGCGGGATTCGTACCGTCCGTTTTTTTCGTGATCGGATCCGGACAGTTTGTTCATGCCGGTCAATTCTCATTGTCAAGGAGTTTTCGTATCATGGAACTGACAGAATGGGGCAGGGTCCTCAAGCCTCTCGGGATCAGGGGACAGCTGAAGCTGGAAATCTGGATTGATGATCCGAATACGCTGAAAAACCTGAAAACAGTTTATGTCGGAGAAAACCGAAAGCCTTGCTGCGTAGAGCAGGTGCAGAGCCAGAACAATGGTTTTGCTTCTTTGAAGCTTCACGAAATCACGGACAGGACCCAGGCGGAATCACTGCGCGGAAATCCGGTTTTTATTGACAGGAATGATATCCGGCTCAACAAAGACACAAATCTGATTTCCGATCTGATCGGCTGCAGGATTCTGGGAATAAACAGCAAATCTTGCTATGGGACGATTGTCTCGGTGGAGCATTATCCCGCGAACGACGTCTATACGGTACAAACAGAGAACGGAACCCGTCTGGTTCCTGCACTTAAAATCATTTTTCCCGAATCTTGCATCGAGTCAAAAATTCTTTACTGCAACGAGGAGCAGCTGCTGAGCCACTCCTTGGAAGACACCGGAGAAAAAACATGAAATTCAGCATTCTGACCACGCTGCCGCAGATGTTTGAAAGTTTTCTCACCACAAGCATCATGGCGAGAGCAATCAAACAGGGATTGATCCGGATAGATGTCATTGATATCCGGAACTACTCTTTATCCAAGCATAAGAATACGGACGATTATCCATACGGCGGGGGAGCCGGTATGCTGATGATGCCTCAGCCGGCCGCAGATGCGATCAAAGCCGCAAGAGGTGATAACGAATCCATTCCCGTTTATTATATGAGCCCGAAAGGCGATCTGTTCACACAGAAAATGGCGGTTTCAATGGCCTGCGAAAAGGAAATCATTCTCTTATGCGGCCACTATGAAGGCCTCGATCAGCGCGTAATCGACAAATATGTAACCAGAGAAATCTCCGTCGGCGACTATATCCTGACCGGCGGAGAACTGCCGGCGATGATGGTGACGGACTGTGTGTCCCGTTTGATTCCGTGCGTTCTCGGTTCGGATGAGAGTACAATCGACGAGAGTTTTTCCGATTCATTGCTCGAATACCCGCAATACACCAGGCCTCGTGTTTTTGAAGGTATGAACGTTCCGGATGTGCTGCTGAGCGGCAATCACGCGCAGATCCGGGCATGGAAAAAGGAACAGTCCCTGCTGATCACCCGGGAAAAGCGTCCTGATTTGCTGAAAACAAAAAAAGCTGAGGAGGAAGAGCACTGTGGAGATACGTGAAGAGATCGAACAAGCTGAAAAGGATTATCTTTCTCCGTTCGCAACTTTGAGTATACATACAAAAGGCCGGGAACGCTTTCTGGAGCCATGTCCGATCAGAACCTGCTTTCAGAGAGACCGCGACCGCATCATTCACTGCAAGAGTTTCCGGCGGCTAAAGTACAAAACACAGGTTTTTATTGCACCGGAAGGCGACCATTACCGCAGTCGCCTCACACATACGCTGGAAGTAACGCAGGTGGCCCGAACACTCGCCAGATCCCTGAAACTGAACGAAGATCTGACGGAAGCGATCGCGCTGGGCCACGACCTCGGCCATACACCCTTTGGACATATCGGGGAGAAAACCCTGAACCGCCTGAATAAAAACGGTTTCCGACACAACGAACAGAGCCTGCGCGTCGTCGATGTTCTTGAACGAAACGGCGAAGGATTGAACCTCACATGGGAAGTCAGAAACGGTATTCTGAATCACTCCGGCAAAGAAATCCCGTCTACACTGGAAGGAAAATGCGTTGCCCGTGCAGATCGCATCGCGTATATCAACCATGATATCGACGATGCGTTTCGTGCCGGTGTGCTTCGTGATTTTGAAATTCCGCAAAAATGCGTTTCCGTGCTCGGCAGTACGCATGGGGAACGCATCAATACGATGATTCTGGATATCATACGGCAAAGCCGTGATAAGAATGACATCCTCATGAGTGAAGAAGTAGCCGACGCGACGGATACTCTGCGTGAATTTCTGTTTCAGAATGTTTATTTTGATGCATGGCGGAAAGAGGAAGAAAAGAAATGCGATGAGGTCATCAGTCATCTTTTCGATCATTACTGTCAGAATCCGGGCGAAATGCCGATGGAATATATTGAAATCGCTTACCGGGAGGGCGTTGAGCGGGCCGTTACGGACTATATTGCATGTATGACGGATCGTTATGCGCTGCGTTGTTACAGGCAGGTTTTCATCCCTTCTGCTTATCCAAACTTGTAAGTGCAAAGAAGGAGAAGCACCAAAGACGTCGAATTGAACTTTGGGTGAATCAAGAATGCCTGAAAGATTCCCGCGTGCCTGGCTTGAAGAACTTTATTCCCGTGCTGAGATCGTGCGCGTTGTATCCGCGTATACAGCACTCAGGAAAAACGGAAGGAATTACTGGGGACTTTGTCCTTTTCATCATGAAAAAACGCCATCCTTCAGTGTGAACCCGGAGCACAATCTGTATTATTGCTTCGGCTGTAAGGCTGGGGGCAATGTTGTGCAGTTTGTGATGGAAATAGAGCACATTCCTTTTTCCGAAGCAGTCAGACAATTAGCCGAAAAAACCGGAATGACTGTTCCGGAGATGACTTATGACCCGCAGGCAGAAGAGAGACAGCGCCGGAGTGAACGGATTTACTCCGCAAACCGTGAAGCCGCAAAGTACTATCATGAACTGCTGTGGTCTGCTCAGGGAAAAGAGGCGCTTGATTATTTCCACAAACGCGGACTCACGGATGCCGTCATTCGAAAATTCGGTCTCGGCGCATCATCAACCGTACGCGATGGGCTGTATCGTCACTTGATGGACCAGGGCTATACGGAAGAAGAAGCAATCGAATCCGGCCTGTGTCTGAAAAAAGAAACTTCCGTATATGACATGTTCCGCGGCAGAGCAATGTTTCCGATCATCAACCTTTACGGAAAGGTGCTTGGTTTCGGAGGCAGGATTCTGGAAGACGGACAGCCAAAGTATCTGAACACAGCGGATACTATGGTCTTCAATAAAAGATTGGGGGTATTTGCAGCCAATTTCTTAAGAAAAACCAGAACTGCCCTGAAAAGAATACTGCTTGTTGAAGGGTATATGGACGTTGTTTCACTGATGCAGTACGGTATCGAAGGAGTAGTGGCAACGCTGGGAACTTCCCTGACTGCCGAACAGGCACGATTCCTGAAGCGTTTTGCGCCGGAGGTATGGATCGCTTATGATGGTGACGATGCCGGTCAGCATGCGATTGAAAGAGCGCTGGGCATCTTTGAAAAAGAAGCAGTAACAACGAAGGTACTTTTCTTCCCGGACAATCTTGACCCAGACGAGTTTATTCGCCGGAAGGGCGTTGAAAGCTTTGAGAAACTTCGTCCCCTTCCGGAAATCGAATACCGCCTGATGCGAACAGAACAAACCCTGGATATGACTACCGATGACGGAAGAACCGCCTATGCGAAAGCGGGAGCCTCGTATCTGAGCAAGGAAAAGGAGCCATTGGATATTGAGCGTTATGCCGGCTTCATTGCGGAGAAGAGCGGTTTTTCCAAGGAAGTGATACTTGCTCAATCCGGAAATGCCCTGAAAAGCCTGAACCAGAACAAACCTGTGAAACCTGCTGCCGCGGGCTTTCAGCCACTTCAGGCATCGCCTCTGTACCCCGAAAAAGCACTTCTTTCCTGTTTGGCAATGGCCAATCTCCCGGAAGGAACGGTTACGGCAGAAGATTTTTCACCCGGACCGCTGAAGGAATTTGCGCAAAAGCTGTTGAGCGGAGAAAAGCCGCAGCAGCTGATGATGGATATCGAGGAACCGAAAAGCCGCCAGCTGATCAGTGAAGCGCTTGAGATCTCCGCCGACACCGATCCTGATAAAAACCTCGCGGCTGCCCAGGAATGCCTCAGAATGATTCGGGTTGAACGGCTGCAGGAGAGGATCAGTCAGCTGAAGAAAGAACTGCAGGATCCTGCTTGCTCAGTTGAAAACCGGTCAAAACACCTGAATGATATTGTCGGTATGAATCGCGAAATTGCCAGGCTGAAAAATACAGCCAATTCAAAGGAGGCATCAAAGTGAGCACAAAACAGCCAATCGATGATCCTAAAAAAACAAAGCTTGATGAACTGTATGCCACCGCGAAAGCGAAGGGTACGATTTCTTATGACGAAATCATATCGACTTTATCTTCCTGTGATATTGACCCCGATCAGTTTGATACCGTTCTGGATACCCTGCAGAAAATGGGTGTCACCATCAAAAAGGATGATGAACTGAGCTTTCAGGAAAAGCAGCTCGACATCCAGATCGAAGAAGAAGACTTATCTGTTCCGGACGGCATCAGTATAGACGATCCGGTCAGAATGTATTTAAAAGATATCGGGCGGGTGCCTCTGCTGACCGCGGAAGAAGAAATCGTTTTAGCCAAGAAGATGGAAGAAGGAGATGAAAACGCAAAAAAGCAGCTGGCCGAAGCGAACCTGCGTCTGGTTGTTTCGATTGCAAAGCGTTACGTAGGCAGGGGGATGCTTTTCCTTGATTTAATTCAGGAGGGAAACCTTGGCCTGATCAAAGCAGTTGATAAGTTTGACTACAGAAAAGGATACAAGTTCTCCACCTACGCAACCTGGTGGATCCGTCAGGCAATCACCCGTGCCATTGCGGATCAGGCACGTACGATCCGTATTCCCGTGCACATGGTTGAAACCATCAATAAGCTGATTCGCGTTTCAAGACAATTGCTGCAGGAGTACGGAAGAGAGCCATCGACAGCGGAAATAGCCAAAGCAATGGGCATCAGTGAATCGAAAGTACGGGAAATCATCAAAATCGCACAGGAACCCGTATCTCTCGAAAGCCCAATCGGCGAAGAAGAAGACAGCCATCTGGGCGATTTTATCGAGGACGATGCCGCTTTGGCCCCGGATGACGCTGCATCACATACGGTTATGAGAGAACAGCTGTGGGATGTTCTTGAAACCCTGACCCCACGGGAAGAAAAGGTGCTTCGTCTCAGATTCGGTTTGGACGACGGACACCAAAGAACACTGGAAGAAGTCGGAAAAGAATTCAAAGTTACAAGAGAGCGGATCAGGCAGATTGAAGCAAAAGCCCTGCGCAAACTGCGCCACCCAAGCAGAAGTAAAAAACTGAAGGATTATCTTGATTAGCATGATTCCTCTTCCGGACAGCCGCCTCTCGACGGCGGCTCAACTGATCGCACCCTGCGAAGCTATCGCGGATATCGGAGCGGATCACGGCAAATTATCCCTGTTTCTGCTGTACACAAAAAAATGCCGCCATGTTTACGTAACGGATATCAGCCGGAAATCCCTGAATAAAGCACAGGCCCTGTTTGCCAGAAACCACTTTGATGATAAAGCGAGTTTTATTTGTGATGACGGTCTTAACGCATTGCGTAACGCTGTTGTCCAGGCAGTAGTCATCTGCGGAATGGGAGGAAAGAAAATCTCGGAAATTCTGCAGAACGGAGAACGATTCCTGAATAAAGCGTCGTTGATTCTGTCACCGCAAACCGATGCCGGATTCCTGCGCGAAACAATCTGCAGCATCAGCTATCGTATCGATGAAGAAATTCTGGTCGTGTCACAAAAACGGTTTTATACCGTATTGCGCTGTGTATATACCGACGATGTGAAAGTACCGCTTACACCTAAGGAACTTACCCTCGGAAGCTTCGCTCTGAAAAATACCGATCCGCTGACGCTGTCCTATCTGCTTTGGAGAAAAGATGTCGAAAAATGCCGGATTGCCGAGCCGAACAACAATCAGGTACTGTTCTGGATTGATGAAGAAATCAACAGAATTCGTTGCGCAGCATTAAGTTCGACTTTACAAAACGGCTGCGAAAGAGTATAGTAAAAAAGTTGAGTAAATCAACAACGCGGGAGGTTATCAAATGGATCAGCTTGAAATGCTTTGGGAGTATCAAAAAGAAGATATTGCCGTTGATAAACTGAAAAATGACATCAAGCGTTCTCCGACCAGACAGAAACTGGTTAAATACAGGGAAGCCCTGCTTGAGCAGAAAGAAACTTCCGAGCAGATTACCAATGAAATTTCGGCTATGACAGACCGGCTGGATGCGCTTTCCGATGCAATAAAGATGATTGACGAACAGGCCGCGGCATTGAAGAACAAAGCCGATGCGGAAAACACAGTTTCTGAGGATGTTTCCCGTCTGATTTCAGAAGCAAAGAGACTGCAGAATAATCTGAGCGGTTATGAACAGGAAGCAAAGCATATCCGGAAAGACGCCGCAGACCGGGACCGTATGCAGCGCGATATTAAAGTACGCTTCGCCAAATACAAAGCTGAATATGAAAAACTGAAATCCATATACGATGTGGAATTCAAAGAAAGCAATGAAAAACTGGAAACCCTGAAAAACAAAGCAGCTGAAAAGGCCAAGGGAATTTCGCCGGAATTGATGGATAAGTACAGAAATATCAAACTGCATTCGGTTCCGCCTTTAGCGAGGCTGGTAGGGAATCAATGCGGCGGATGCAATATGTCCCTTCCAAGCGCCGTTTCAAGAAGCATTAAGGCCGGGCAGCTGATCGAGTGTGAAACCTGCGGCAGACTGATTCTTCCGCCGCTTGAAAGCAGCGCCTTATGAAACCGACACTCCGCATTATAAACTTCAGTCTGTTTTTGGCCCTGTTTCTTACGGTATTATACTGGGGATATCATTCACTTCCACATAAAGCTTCGTTATTCCTGTATGAATCCGGCTGCAATGAAGCGTATTCGTTGCAGCCGCGGTTTGTCAGCACAGGAAACGGAACGATTTCACCGAATACCGCTGAGAAGGATGAATTAATGCTGATTCCGGGAATCGGAGAGAAGACGGCCCAGGCGATTATCGATGAAAGGGAACAGAACGGCGTCTTTTATTATCCGGAAGATCTGCTTGCTGTACCCGGAATAGGAGTAAAGAAACTTGCACAGTTTCTGCCTTTTCTCAGTTTTCCAGCATCAGAGGAGCAAATGCCATGACAGAACAAAATACCATGAAAACGATCAATATCTATACCGACGGAGCCTGTTCGGGAAACCCGGGTCCCGGGGGATGGGCGGCGATTCTTGAATATGCCGGACATCGGAAAGAAGTTTCGGGAAACATGCCGCACACCACAAACAACCGCATGGAAGTATTTGCCCTGATCAGCGCGCTCGGCGAGTTAAAAATGCCCTGTCAGATTCATGTGTATTCGGACTCGTCGTATCTTGTAAACGCATTCAACAGTCACTGGCTGGACAACTGGATGAAGAATAACTGGAAAACAAGCGAAAACAAACCTGTTGAGAATCAGGACCTGTGGAAGCTGCTCATACTTCTGATCAGAAAAAAAGGACATCATCTGATACTCCACAAAGTAAAAGGTCATTCAGACCATCCGGAAAACAATCGCTGTGATGAAATGGCCCGTGAAGAGATAAAAGCTTTCCTGAAAAGAAATCCCGATTTGGGCGATCCTGAGTCATTTTCGATGATACATGCTGATTGAAAGCCGAGGGAAGCGGGGGATAGGAAATCTTATATTTATTCGCAAAAGAAAGCTTTTACGAATAAATATAGCCAAATTGAATGTATGTAAGGGGATTTATATGGCAAACAATCATGAAAACTATTATACAAAGCGCGATGCCGATAATATTCTCAGACTCCGGCAAATGCAAAAGGAGCTTCCTGTAGTATGCTCTGGTTTTTTTCGATCGGTTTCACAAACCACAAGCACATTAACACGACTTGCATACGCATACGATTTTAAACTTTTCTTTTCATTCCTGTGTGATGAGTCTCCGGATTTTGCCGATTATAAACCTTCAACGATCCCGGCAGAAGCTTTGAATTCGATCAGCGGACACGATATTGAAAATTTCCAGGATTTTCTGATGCAGTATTTCAAAAACACAGATAACGGTCAGGTGCTGGTACAGAATCACGAACTTGGTATCATGCGCAAGCTTTCCTCAATCCGATCCCTGTTCGAATATCTGTATAAAAACGAATATATTTCCGCAAACATAACGACACTTGTATCACTGCCGAAAATTCATGAAAAACCGATCATCAGGCTGGATGAAGCGGAAACGGAAAAACTGCTTCATGCCGTTTATTCAGGTGAAGGTCTCACACAGCGTCAGCAGGCGTTTCAAAAGCTTACCGCCGCAAGAGATTATGCCATCATTATGCTGTTTCTCGGAACGGGCATTCGCGTAAGCGAATGCGTCGGAATCGATATCGGTGATATCGATTTTTCACAGAACGCGTTTTCAGTCACACGAAAGGGCGGAAACCGTGTGATCCTGTATTTTCCCGAGGAAGTTGCGGACGCGCTGCGGAATTATATGAATGAGCGCAGCCTTATTGAAGCGCTTCCCGGCCATGAAAACGCCTTGTTTTTGTCCAGTCAACGAAAAAGGATCACACAGAGGGCCGTACAGAACATGGTTAAAAAATACGCATCAATAGCCGCTCCTCTGAAAGACCATCTCAGTCCGCACAAGCTCAGGAAAACGTACGGCACCAATCTGTATCTGGAGACAGGCGATATCTATCTGGTTGCGAGCGCACTTGGACATTCTGACATCAACACAACCCGAAAACACTATGCAGACATGACAGATTCCAGAATGAGAGAAGCGGCAAAAAGGATCAGACTTCCCCATAATAACGAAGCGCTTCCACACACGGAAGCGCCGGAAAGTGACAATGAATCATAGTGCTCAGGTTTTCAGTTTTCCGCTCTTGGTGCCCGCGCTTTTAAAGCTGCTTAAAATGGCCGATTCAAAAGCGAAGCTGTTTCTTTTCTTTTCTTCCTTCGCTCTCATCGCAAATTCAATCATTTTGTCAATCAGGTCCCGGTAGCGAAGACCGGAGGCTTCCCACAAATAGTAAGCCATTGAACCCGGAATCGTATTGATTTCGGTAATATAATAACGATCCGAATGTCTGTCCAGCATGTAATCGATGCGCACCACGCCTTTGCAGTCCAACGCTTTGAATACCTTTTTTGAGAGTTCCTGTATTTCCGCAGTCAGTTCGGCACTGATCGGCGCTGGGATTTTTCTTCTCAGTCCTGCCATTCCCTTGCTTCCGACAATGTACTTCTCATTATAATCCAGAAAATCCGCGGAACCGATATTCGGCATTTCCAGGACGGAAGCCCGGATGTCCTCTTCGTAACCCAGAACGGAGCAGTTTACCTCAGCCGGTTTATCAAGAGCGGTTTCGATCAATACACGGCGATCGAATGAGAAAGCCGTATCAAGACTCTCGGACAGACCTGCCCTGTCCTTTGCGCAGCTGATGCCGATCGAAGAGCCGAGGCAAGACGGTTTCACAAACACAGGCAGCCCCGTTTCTGCGATAATCCTGTCCATACACGCTTCGCGATCGCGGTCCCATTCCGCACGGTTCAGCGAAGCACCGGGCAAAACCGGAAAACCGCAGCCCGCAAAAAAAGCTTTCATGGCAATCTTATCCATACCGACGGAAGAGCCGCATATTCCGGTGGAGGTATACGGAATATCCGCCAGCTCGAAAAGGCCCTGTATGGTTCCGTCTTCCCCATGCAGCCCGTGAAAAACCGGCACCGCACACTCAATCCGGGCGATGATTTCTTCCGTGATGCCTTTATGAAACAATCCGTTCTTTGTCCGGTCGTAATGAATCAGCAGACCGGAACCGGGAACGGGATCAAGCTGAACTGTTTTTAAAGCCTTATTATATTCTTCAAAAGGTGTATACGTACGGATATCAAGCAGCTTATCACCGGTATACCAGACACCTTTTTGTGAGATATAAACCGGAACCACATTATACTTTTCCCGATTGATGCTCTTTAACAACTGAATTGCGGTGATAACGGAAACATCATGTTCACAGCTTCGGCTGCCAAAGAAAACGCCGATCGTTGTCTTTTGATTGTCCATAAGCTGTCCCTCCTTATTCATCATAGTTGTCCGGCAGATCATTTTCATAAAGGATAACGTCTCCGGCACGGGATTCCCTGTCCGCGATGACGATTGCTTCGCTCAACGAATTCACAATATGGCATGACGCTTTGGAGCCGCTGTCCCGCAGTGCTTTCTGAATGGGTGCAGTATGCTTTTTCCCGACAAGGATGATACAATCTGCGCATTCAGCCATGTGCTTCCCAAATTCATAGTTGTAACGCTCTTCTTCCGTGCCAAGCTCCACCATTCCCGGCGTTACGATGATTCGTTTTCCCGAAAACCCGGCAAGAATATCCAACGCAATCGTGCTGCTTTGCGGATTGGAATTGAACGCGTCATCAATGACAATCACGCCTTTGCCATTAACGGGAAGAAGCTGCAGCCTGTGTTCGACCGGTTCGATTTTGCCGATTCCGCGGATGATCTCCGCATCGTTCATGCCCAAATGTTTTGCGACGGCATAACAGATCAGAATGTTCCGGATGCTGTGCTCGCCCAGGAGCCTGGTTCTGCAATGATACTCACTGCCGCACACATGAACCGTAAAGTCACTTCCGGCGGATGACAAGTGAATTTGATCCGCCCAGATTTCATCCCCCTGGCATCCGATCAGTACGGATTCCGGGGTTTTTGTCTGCTGATACAGGCTTTTTACAATTCCCTGATCGTCGCTGAAAACCGCAAAGCCGGAAGGAGGCAGGGATCGTATCAGATCATATTTTGTGTTCCTGATCCGGTCCAGCGATTTAAACGTATCCAGATGCTGCGGACCGACAGACGTCAGCATTCCGATCTGCGGATGAACAAGCCGGCACAGTTCACGGATATCTCCCCTGTGCCGCGCACCCATTTCCGCAATAAACACCTGATGTCTCGGCTCCAGCCTTTCGCGTACGATCCGGGATATCCCCATCGGCGTATTGAAACTTGAAGGAGTGGCCAGGGTAAGAAAACGTTCGGAGAGGATGGTGTTCAGAATGAACTTCACGGAAGTCTTTCCGTAACTTCCGGTGATTCCGATCCGGATCAGATCTTTTTGCCGCAGAAGCCTGTTTTTTGTGTCGGTAAAATAGTAAAGATATATGGCTTTTTCCACAGGCCAGGCAAGCACAGCAGACAGGATCACAAGCAGAGGTGCCGCCAGCGGAATGAGCGGAATAACGGCCGAGAATACGATACCGGGCTGAATGCGCGAAAGCAAAAAAGCGCATGCGATGCTCATCAGCGCATAGGCCGCGTAATGGCGTCTGATCCTTTTTGTTACCGCAAACGGCTTCTTCTCTTTGCGGTTCGGGGCGCAGTACTTCCTGCGGATGTATACAGCAGCAAAAACGCCTGTCGCACAGAGTACGACAGAAACAAATATACGGATCCAGACCATGCTTCGAAAAGAAACAAAAACCAGGCTGCAGACACCGCCGAGTACTAACACAGCGGCAGCGTACAAAAGCAGATAGCCTGAAAAAACTTTTTTCTGTCTGCGGATGGTTTTCAGATATCCGGCAAACTGATAGCTTTCCAGCTGGAAATAATGGAACAGCTTTTCAGACAGGATAAAAGTACCCAGATGGACACAGCAAAGCAGGCAGAAAGAAAGACAGGCTGTCAGCAAAAAATCATCCAATACGCTCTCCCCCATCCGTATTCGGTCTCAAATACCGATCAGCAATCAGGCAGAACCGTCGCCACTGTTTCACAAAAGCAAAATGATCATCACCGTCAAATATGACCAGCCCCGCATCCGGAATCTCCTGTTCCATTGCCTGTCCCATCCATAGAGGGGTTTCCCCATCCTCACTTCCCCAGATCAGCAGCGTTGATGCCCGGATCACAGACAAAACAGGACGAAGATCCAGAGAAATCACTTTTACAAAAGTCCGGCGCATGACCTCGTTCAGTTTTTTATAATCCTCGGAGCCGTATTTCTGTCTCAGTCTTTCTTCCGCTCCTTCCGCCAGCTGCCCGACAAGCGGCAGGTTTTTCAGCGTTTTCAGAAACGCTTTCTTTTGTTTGAATGCTTTCTCTTTTTTGATTTGTTCTTCTGTTTTCGGTTTTCTCAGCCCGGCACATCCGGTCAGGATCATTTTCTGTACCAGTTCCGGATGATTGGCCGCAAGCCAAAGCGCGATTCTTCCGCCGAATGAATGGGCGATCACATGGCAGGGAGAAAAGCCCAGCTGACCGATCAGCTCAACGATACATTGTCCGTACCTGGGTACATCCCACGGCTCCGGCGGGTCGGAAGAGGCGCCGTGGCCGGGAAAATCCGGGCAAAGAAACGTATACTGATCTCCCATTCCGCTCAGAATCGGAGCAAAAATTTTACCGTCACAGCCCCAGCCGTGAAGACAGAGCACACGGCATGATCCGGTTCCTGTCATTTCATAATGAACTTTTGCCCCAAGCAGTAATGCTTCTGACGAAAGCGGCATTTACATCACCCAAATAAACCGGGTTTTCTGCACAGAACCGTTGCATACGGTACGGTATGCGGACGGTACCGGTACAGTGCGTTCAAGGATGCAGCCCAGTTTTTCACACGTTTTTTTTGAAGGAGTGTTGTCCGGATCTGTCGTGATCACAATACTTGATTTTGCGATTCTTCGCAGAAGAGGCAAAATCAGTTCGCAGGCCTGAGCAGCGTAATGATTTCCTCGGAAAGGCGGCTGAATCCGATAACCGATATGGCCCAGATAATACAGTTGGGGACTCTCCCCCAGCCGGATGGAGATATATCCGATCCGGGTACGGGTGTTTCGCAGGAAAATATCAAACACATAGGAATCGAGTATGCCGCATTCCGAATCCGTCTCGTCACGTCCGGACAGAACCAGTTCAATGCGTTCATTCGAATACATGACTTTGTGCGAAAACGGATTGCGGAATGCGGCCATGATCGTTTCCCCTGCCAGGTTTATTTCACAAGCGCAAGCGTATCACGGGCAATGGCGATTTCTTCGTTGGTAGGAATCACCAGCACCTTGACTTTGCTGTCCGGAGCGGAGATATCGACCTCTTTTCCGCAGATCTGATTCTTTTCAGGATCGATGGAAGCGCCAAGGTACTCGAAACCCTGCATGATTTCCGCACGCAGCTCGCTGTTGTTTTCACCGATTCCGGCGGTAAACACGATCGCATCCACCCCGTTCAAAACAGCAGCAAAGGAGCCGATATACTTCCTGATTCCGTAAACCAGCATCTTTCTCGCAATGATGGCCCGCTTGTTTCCTTCCTTCGAAGCGGCCATCACGTCACGCATATCGCTGCTGACACCGCTGATACCGAGCAAACCGCTCTTTTTGTTGCAGATGGTGAGCATTTCGTCAACGGATATCCCATCATTATCGCAGATGTACTGAACAACGGACGGATCAATCGAACCGCAGCGAGTACCCATCAGGACACCGTCAAGCGGCGTGATGCCCATCGAAGTATCCATGCATTTTCCGTCTTTCACGGCGCAGAGGGAGGAACCGTTCCCGAGATGGCAGGTAATAATGCGCAGCCCTTCCGGCTTACGGTTCAAAAACTCCGCGGTCCTTGCGCTGACATAGCGGTGGCTTGTTCCGTGAAACCCGTATTTGCGAACCTTGAGGCGCTCATAATACTCGTAAGGAATGCCGTACAGATATGCTTCCGGCGGCATCGTCTGGTGGAATGCGGTATCAAATACGGCTACCATCGGCGTATTCGGCATTACTTCCTGGCAGGCTTTGATACCCATCAGATTGGCCGGATTGTGCAGAGGCCCGAGCGGAATGTTTTCCGCAATGGCATCCATCACTTTATCGTCGATAATCACGGACTGCGTAAATTTCGCACCGCCGTGGAGCACGCGATGTCCCACCGCGGAAATCTCGGACATATCGGACACAACACCGTGTTCCCGATCGGTGAGCGCGTTCAGCATATGCTTGCATGCTTCCACATGATCCTTCATCGGAACGGTGAGTTCAAATACTTCTCCCTTCGCTTTCTGCACCAGATGGCTTCCTTCGATGCCGATCCTTTCGACAAGCCCTTTTGCCAGCGTACTTTCATCGTTCATGTCAATCAGCTGATATTTCAAAGAAGACGAGCCTGCGTTTACAATCAAAATCTTCATACATTCTACTCCTTTTCTGAATTCTTTATCATTATAGCATTTAAGTCTTGCATTGACAAGGTTTTCTATTCCGTTTGTTCCGTGTGAATCAAGCTGCCGTTCTGAAGAGAAAGCGATACGTAAGCAAGAAGCGCATCTTCATCGTAATCAATATCACATTCACCCTTCCATTCTTCATACAGCGTATTATAAACGGAAGACTTTTTTTCATAACTGATTTCCTCACGCACCGCTTCGTACTCTTCTTCGGACAGGGCGACGATGCCTGCGGGAATATCACGCAGATAGTACGCGATGTAGATCCCGAATTTGCCGATACTCGGCGCGCTGACGTCTCCGACCTGCTGCATTTTCTCATCAAAGGCGGCTGTGACGAAAGCTTCATCCCAAAGCTTGCTGTCCAGACGCACCATATATCCTTCCGACAGCGTTTTTTCATCGGTCATGCCGGGGTCCGCATTATATTCCTGTATCAGATCCTCAAAACGTTCCCCGTTTTCCAGTCTCCGGTAAATATCATCTGTTTTTTCCCGGACGCTGTCAAGGATGGCATTCTTCGCCGCTTCTATTTCTTCTTTCCGTACGGTCCCTTCCTCTTCTTCCGAAGAGGCCAGAAGGGTGAGGTAGGTATCCAGCAGTTCGTCATCCACTTCTACCAGGA
Organism: uncultured Eubacteriales bacterium; assembly: GCA_902796115.1. Lineage (GTDB taxonomy): Bacteria > Bacillota > Clostridia > Christensenellales > Aristaeellaceae > RUG756. Next base: position 6,126 of record CADBNX010000040.1, on the reverse strand, counting down.
TCTGAATGATGCCGCGATACCCATCCGGAACATAAAACAGTGTTCCGTAGAGCGCCTCGTATTCGTAACTGAGAATGCTGCTTTCGAACAGTTCTTTCTGTTCTTCCGCCTTGTTCTGAATATACTCCTCGATCTTTTCATCGGTTTCATACAAATCGTAGTTTTGCAGGATATAGTCATCCAGTCTGTCGTAGCTTGCGTTTGTCCTGATGTTTTCAAAAATCGTATCCAGCGTGATGCCATAGCTGTCAAGCAGCTGTTCGCCCTGTCTGCGAAGCGCTTTCAGTTCTTCTTCTCCGTCATCTTCACTGGCATAATACGCAACATAGGAGTCAAGTTCCTCATTCCATTGCGTTTCCGCTTCCGTCCGGAAAGCTTCGTTTTCCTCATCGGTATATTCCCCAAAGCCGAACTTGTCAAATACATACTGATAAACATACTGACTGATCAGGTATCTGGAAGCGGTCTCGTAATCCTGCGCCGACCGGGAGTAACCGTACGAATACAGTTCCTGCGCCATATCCTGAAAATCGCTGAGGGTTATTTCATTCCCGTTCACGGTTATCAATACCGGGTTGGGATCCTCCGGGGCTTCGGCGAACGATGCCGGAACAACGGACAGAACCATCAGAATTGCAGTGAGATACACGAAGCACTTTTTCATCTGCGACAAAACCTCCTCCATAAGTACTGCCAATAAAGTATACCACATTTTTTCATTCCGGAATGTTTTTTTGAAAAGCTTTGCTATTTAAGGGTCGGAATGCTATCATAAATACGGGGTGAATGCCAGATGGCAGATGATGTGTATTTTATGAAAGAAGCGCTGAAGGAAGCAAAACTTTCCGATACGGACGTGCCGGTCGGAGCGGTCGTCGTAATGAACGGGAAAGTCATTTCGCGCGCGCATAACGAACGAAGGATGAAGCAATGCGAAGACGCATTGATCGCGCATGCGGAAATCCTGGCGCTGAAAAGAGCTTCTCTTTCTTTAAACCGGATTCATCTTGAGCAATGTACCCTCTATGTTACCCTGGAACCCTGTCCCATGTGCGCCGGCGCGATCCTGTTGTCGGGAATTTCCCGGTGCTGCTTCGGCGCGTATGATCCGGCATATGGCTGCTGCGGCAGTGTTTACGATTTGCTGCACGACCGTCATTTCAACAGAAAAACGGCTTGTACCGGCGGGATACTGGAAAAAGAATGCAGTCTGCTTTTGAAAACGTTTTTCAGCGGAATCCGCGGACCGGAAAATCAGTCTGATTTCATGCGATGAGCTCCTGTCCAGCCCTGATATTCGCCGAAGAAATCCTCCGCGTTTTTGATCATCCGGATACCGACCGTATCCCGGTCTTTGAAGCCGAAGACTGCGGCAAACTGGCCGAAGTACCGGTCCGTCACCTGCACGCGCAGCTGAAGCTTTTTTTGTTCTGCCCATCCGGCGGAAGCTGCGCATCGATACATGAAGCCGCTGTTTGAATCATGCACATTTCCGCGTTCGTCGGAATAACCGAGCTGCGGGAAATAACCGTATCTGTTTTCCCCCATGCCGAACAGAAGCTGCTTTTCTCCCTGTGCGTTGATCCATTTCCACGTACATGTCTGATGATCATCGGAGAATACGAAACAAAACTTTCGTATCCCCATTTCATTTTCGTCGCATTCAAACCATACCCTGTTGATTTGTTCACTGAACGGTGAATACGCATCGCCATGCGCCGTCAGGATGGACCGGAGGACTTTTTCGTCCCGGTGAACCGCAGGCCCGATACGGTCGGCGATGCATTCGAATACGGAATTGAAAATCACCGGACTCATTTCAGAATCACTCATCTGATTGTCGCACGTGCAGACGAATACAAAGTCCCTGTCCGGGACGCAGATCGCGAACTGACCTCCCATGCCGTTGAAAGAGAATGAACGGCTGTATGTCATCCAGATCTGATAGCCGTATCCGCAGCGATTATAGTGAATGCGGTCTTCAATATTGTTGTCCGTCTGAAAACTCGTCGCTGCCCGAAGATACTCACGCCCGATCAGCTGTTCTCCCTGCCATGTTCCCAGGTGCATGATCAGCGTTGCGAAATTCAAAAGCCCCCGGGGGGAGGCGATCAGAGCCGAATCCCCCCAGGGTGTTCCGTCCGGTACCGAAAGCATGGCCGCGTTTTCAAACCCGCCGATGCGGTTCAGGAACCGTTCCTTCATGAATTGCAGCAGCGGTTTTCCGGATACCCGCTCCACCAGTACCCCAAGCACATAGGAGCCGGTCGAATCGTAATCGAAAACGGTTCCCGACGGACGTACGGGCGTCTGTGAGAAATACCAGCGCAAACGATCCCGCACGCCGGGCCTGAACCAGCTGTTTCCCGCAAAGCAGGTGCACATCATCAGCATATCCCGGATCGTCTGCCCGGCAAGATACGGGTGAACGCGATCGGGAAGCTTGTCCGGAAAGTACCGGATGATCGGATCGTCCAGCGAAATGGCTCCGTCATCATAAAGGCATCCGATCGCGGCGGAAACAAAGCTCTTCGTCACGGAATACAGCCGATGAGGCATATCCTTCCGAAAAGGTTTCCTGTATTCTTCATAGAATACGCTTCCGCCGCAGCTCATCAGCACAGAATGAAGGTTCACACCGTAGCGATCCAGCCGGGCCATCAGTCGACGGATATCCTGCTGCTGCAGTCCAGAAGGCAGATTATCGGTATCGATCATGTTTCGGTGCCCATCCGCGGTTTATTGATACAGAGGTCCGTAATGCCTGCAGGCTGCAAAATCGGCCGCCTGCACATCCTCCGTTCCGAACGAAGCCCAGGCATGCGGACGGAAGATATCATCATCCGGAATATTATGCATGGTTACCGGGATCCGCAGCATGGAAGCAAGGGTGATCAGTTCCGAACCGTGATGGCCGTAAACCGTGACGCCGTGATTCGCGCTCCAGTTCGCCATGACAGAATACACATCCTTAAAGGCTCCCTTTCCGGTGAGGCGCGGCGCAAACCAGGTGGTCGGCCAGGTAGGATCCGTACGCAGATCAAGCGTCTGATGCACATCGTCCGGCAGAACGACGGTCTGGCCTTCCGCAATCTGCAGGACCGGTCCGGTTCCCTCAATGATGCTGACTCGAAGCATGGTAACCGGGATTTCCGCCACGGTGCGGTAATGGCAGGAGAAGCCGCCCCCTCTGAAGTACTGATAATCCGCCCTGCACCAATCGGTGGCGGAGAGGCACGCTTTGACGTCTTTTTCCGTCATTTCCCAGAAGGGCTTATGGCAGTGGTTTCCGTTTTCATCCACGCATGCGCCGGTACCGTCGAGCGCGGTAGCGCCCGAGTTGATCAGATGGATGAATCCGTTTGCTGCGGCACCGGTCACTTCATATCCTGTTACGCGTTTTACCGCTTCGGGACTCCAGTAGGTCCTCACGTCATGGAAGCAGGGCGCGGTCTGCGAAACGAGCGTGCCCAGCATCATGGATACGCCGTTGAGGGTATCGTTCTCCGTTGCGAACGGAGTGGGCATTTTCGGTCCGTTCCAGTCGAATGTGGACGCCATGATCGACTCGGTGAAATCACCGTTCGGAAGCCAGTCCGTCCACTGACGCTGTCCCTGGAAGCCGCCGGCAACGGCGTTCTTGCCAAGCGCTTCTTCATGCCATCCGAGCGCATCCAGTTTGGGATTTCCGTACAGGATATCCTTCACGATCAGCGAGAACTTCGTAATGAACTCCCAGTCTTTTTCGGGAGGCACTACCTTGGATCTGGTTACGATCTCCGGCAGGTCCTTTCCGCTGTTTTTGTCAAAACCTTCCGGACAGTTCTCCCTGATCCACGCATACGCTTTCTCATACTCTTCGGCATCATAAATCCCGAGCGTCATGCGGCGCAGGATTTCCGTCATATCGACCCATTCGGCGCGAATTCCGAAATACTTCTGGAACATGTTGGTATCGCAGTACGAGCCCATGATCCCCATGGCAACGCCGCCGAGGTTTACGTAGGATTTGTTGCGCATCCATCCCACGGCGATCGCGCATCTGGCAAAACGAATGATTTTTTCCGCCACGTCTTCCGGGATTTCTCTGTCCGAAGCGTCCTTCACATCATGCCCGTAAATCGAAAAGGCCGGCAGCCCTTTCTGGGCGTAGGCGGCAAGAACGGCGGCAAGGTAAACCGCTCCGGGACGTTCCGTGCCGTTGAAGCCCCAGACTGCCTTTACGGTTTTCGGATTCATATCGAAGGTTTCCATTCCATAGCACCAGCAAGGCGTAACGGTCAGGGTCGCCGTCACGTTCTGTGTGGAGAAGTAATCCTCGCATATCGCCGCTTCCGCACCGCCGCCGATGGTGCACGGAGAAATGACTGCCTGCACCGGGGTACCGTCCGGGTATCTGAGTTTTTCGATCAGAGCCTTCGCCGCTTTCGCCATTCCCATGGTCTGCTCTTCCAGGCTCTCCCTGACGCCTCCCCATCTTCCGTCGATTACCGGTCTGATGCCGATTTTCGGATACTGTTTCATTTATTTGTCCTCCTTTGCGTATTTTTTATATCCGGGGTGCTTTCCGGTTACATGATAATAGTTTTCACGAAGATCAAGCAGTTTGTCGATCTGATGCCGTGGGATCTCCTTTGCTCCTCCGAGCAGATGCGCGTTCAGGCTGATTTTGGCATACAGCTCCAGCGTTTCCATCCGGTAATAGGCTGTTGTCAGATCGCATCCGACCGTGAGCGCGCCGTGGTTTTCAAGCAGCAGCACGTCATGCTCCGGAAGATACGGCGCGATGTTTTCCGGCACCTCATCCGTGGAAGGAGTGCCGTACGGCGTTACCGGTACGGAACCGATCGCGATGACGGTTTCGATCATGGAATACTGATCAAGCGGGATGCCGGCAACCGCGTATCCGGTAGCTGTCGGAGGATGCGCATGCACGACAGCGCCTACATCGGCCCTGTCCCGGTAGCAGCGCATATGCATGCGGATTTCGCTGGAGGGTTTCAACCCTTTCGGTCCTTCGATCACATTCATGCTGCCGTCCACTTTCAAAAGCATATCCTGCGTGATCCGTGACTTGCTGACGCCGGACGGTGTGATCAGAAAGACATCCGGTTCCAGACGAACGGAAACATTTCCGTCGTTTGCGGCGACCCATCCCTGCTGCCACATTTTGTAGCAGACGTCGACGATTTCCTTTCTCAGTTCAGCCTCGTTCATGGATTCCTCCTTCTCTTATAAAGCCAGATCGAACGTTTCTGACGTTCCGATTTGTCGTTACCTGTATTTTATCGCGTGTTCTTTTAAACATCTTGTTTTTTTATAGCAGATAGTAGCACAAAATTCACTTTCGGACTATACACTCGCTGACATCCATCTATGAAAGGAAAACCGATGGGTATGCAAACCAAAAAATGAAGAAATACGATGAAAAATTGAGAATAATGAAGATTTTTACAATAATTTTACTGTTTCAAGCCTATTTCAGGCTGATTTTCGGTATCTTTCGCTTGCAAACAAAATGGATTTGGAGTATAGTATGCAAGGATGTTAGCACTCCTTTAAAGTGAGTGCTAACAGAAAAAGATCCCAACCTGTCAAGGAGGAAGTATTCATGAAAGTCAAGCCTTTGGGTGATCGTGTTGTTATCAAAAACGTAGAATCCGAAGAAACCACCAAGAGCGGTATCGTTCTTCCGGGTTCCGCGAAGGAAAAGCCGCAGATGGCGGAAGTTTTGGCAGTCGGTCCCGGCGGTATGGTGGACGGCAAGGAAGTTAAGATGGAAGTCAAAGTCGGCCAGAAGGTCATTTACAGCAAGTATGCCGGCACGGAAGTCAAGCTGGACGGTGAGGAAATGATTCTTGTTCGTCAGAGCGACATTCTCGCGGTAGTCGAATAATCATTGAAATTGGAGGAAGAATCTTATGGCAAAGCAGCTGAAATACGGCGATGATGCACGCCGCGCACTGGAAAAAGGCATCAATGCTCTGGCTGATACCGTGAAAATCACCCTGGGTCCGAAGGGCCGCAACGTGGTTCTGGACAAGAAATACGGCGCTCCGCTGATCACCAACGACGGTGTCACGATCGCGAAGGAAATCGAACTGGAAGATCCCTTTGAGAACATGG
>CADBNX010000039.1 GCA_902796115.1 uncultured Eubacteriales bacterium | reverse complement strand
GTATTGTTCGGGTTTTCGGTCTGTTTGATGTTCCGTTACCACGATGTGTGTTCGCAATCGCCGCATTTTCCTCTGTGCTTCTTGCCAGGATGCCTGATTTCGCTGTGCCCCGAAAAAAGAAAACGCGGCAATTCAGCCACCTGGCCGGCAGTTCAATCTCCGGACCGTTCTTCACCGGCAAACAGCACTGCCGATTCGTGGGACGGGTTTCACGCCTGTTCATGAGGCCGGTGATGAATCCATGCTTTTATATTATTGAAAGAATTCGTCAAAGGTGTTATACTGTCTTTGTTGAACCGGTTTCCGATCCCGCGCGTTTTCGCGGTCATGCCACGGAAACCGGCAGACCAACAGGAAAGGCGGTTTCACAACAGATGCAAAAACGCAAAAAAACAAAAACGCTGAAGGAAAGGCTCCCCGGTCTCATCGCCGGTGCCGCGTTTCTTTTGCTGTTCTGGGCCATCTTCGGTCTGAGCAAGCCCATTCATTTTGTGCTTGCCATTCCGCTGGCGTTTTTGATCGGGTGGATCGTTTCCGTGATGTCCCAGGGGCTTGACACATCCGCCAAAGCGCCCAGGCAGGAAGCGAAACCGATCGAAAAAACCGGCAATCCGCAGGTAGACTCCCTGATCGAACGCGGAAAGGATCTGCTTGATCAGATTCAGGATGAAAACGCGGCTATCCCGGATCCGTTCCTGACCGATAAGATCAATGAACTGGACACCGTTCTGGACAGCATCTTCCGCACGGTGGCGGATCAGCCCGGCAAAGCCCCGCAGATCCGGCGTTCGATGGATTATTACCTGCCCACCACGCTCAAAATGCTGACCAGCTACCGCAGAATGGACGAGCGCAACGTTGAAGGCCAAAACGCCGAGGCCACCCGCAAGCAGATCCGCGAAGCGATGGATGTGGTCGTCAATGCTTTCCGCCGTCAGCTGGACGCGATGTACCAGCATGATATGCTTGATATTTCAACCGATATCGAGGTGCTGGAAACCCTGCTTCGGCAGGACGGTCTGGTTGATTCCGGGCTGAAAGAAGCAAAGACCGCACAGGAAAACACCACACCGGCGGCGAAAGCCTCATCCGCGGGCGCAGCGGCCGCCGCGAAACAGGAACAAGCCGAATAACGAGTCCCAATCATCCAATTCACATATATAATTAGGAGGTATCCCATGAGCGAACTCAATCCGAACAGCGTCCCGCAGCAGGCTGCAGAAGCAGCCGAGCAGACCCATTCCGTACCGGTCCTGACTCTCGTGCCGGAAGCCGGCGAGAAGCAGATCCTTGAAAAAGCCGTGGAAGCGCTCAGTGAACTGAACAACGTGACCCCTGCCGCTCCTGACGGAGCCGCCGCCGTAGCGCAGCTTGACTCCGAGCTGACCGATGCCGAACGCAGGCAGGTAGACGAATTCTCCAAGCAAATCGACCTGACCAATCCGGATCATGTGATGCTGTACGGTGCGGACGCGCAGAAAAAGATTTCCTCTTTTGCCGACAGCGTGCTGGCCAACGTCAAAAACAACGACACCGGCGACGTGGGCGATATGCTCTCCAAGCTGATCGGGGAACTGAAGGGTTTTGAGGGATCCACCGCCAAGCCCACCGGCCTGAAGGGGCTCTTCTACAACGCCAAGAATCACATTGCCACCATCCAGGCAAAATATGAGGATGTTTCCGCCAATGTGGAAACCATCGCCTCCAGCCTGGAGCAGCATCAGGTGCAGCTGCTCAAGGATGTGGCGATGTTCAACAAGCTGTATGACATGAACCTGGAATATTTCCACGAGCTGACGCTGTACATCGTTGCGGGTGAAAAGCGCCTGCAGGAAGTCCGGGAAACGTCCCTGAAACAGCTCCAGGAAAAAGCCGCCGCTTCCGGCGACACGATGGACGCTCAGAAAGCCAACGATCTCTCCGCGCAGTGCGACCGCTTTGAGAAAAAGCTGTATGATCTGAAGCTGACCCGGCAGATCTCCCTGCAGATGGGTCCGCAGATTCGCCTGCTGCAGAACAATAACGCCCTCCTGGTGGAAAGGATCCAGTCCACCCTGGTGAATACCCTGCCGCTCTGGAAGAACCAGATGGTACTGGCCCTGGGGCTCGAGCACTCCCAGCAGGCGATGAAAGCGCAGCGCGCGGTAACCGATATGACCAACGAGCTGCTGAAGAAGAACGCCGAAACCCTGAAGATGGGCACCATTGAAACCGCTAAGGAAAGCGAGCGCGGAATCGTGGATCTGGAGACGCTCACCGCCACGAACCAGAGCCTGATCGACACCATCAACGAGGTCATGCGCATCCAGCAGGAAGGCCGTCAGAAGCGTACCGAAGCGGAAAAGACCCTCGCCCAGATGGAAAACAACCTGAAAGAAAAACTGCTGAGCATGTAAGATGCGCCTGATTCTGATATCCATTGACGCTGTTTCGGGAGTGGACGCAGCAAAGCTGCTGTCCCTCCCGAATATTCGGCATTTGGCGGAAAACGGTGCCTTCCTCAGAAACATGCAGACCGTTTATCCGACGCTGACATATCCCATTCACGCCAGCATCATGACAGGCTGCTATCCGGACCGGCACGGGATCGCGCACAATCATCTGCCCGGTCAGCTGACTCTGCCCCCAAAGATGCGAAAATGGTATTGGGAGATCGGCCAGATCCGCTGTAAAACCCTGTATCAGGCTTTTTCGGAGCGGAAAATCCCCTGTGCCTCCATTCTCTGGCCCGTCAGCGGCAAAAATCCGTACGTGCGGTACAATTTTCCGGAGGTTCTTGCCCTTCCCGGCGAAAACCCAACGCTGAAAATGCTGCGTTACGGTTCTCCCGCCTGGATACTGCATATGGAAGCTCTGTACGGGAGACAGCGGAAAAGCACGGATCAGCCCGATCTTGATGATTATGCCGCCCTGCTGGCGGAAAAAGTGATCCTGGCCCGGAAGTTCGGTTTTCTTGCCATTCACCTGGTTGACTGTGATGCGATGCGTCATCGCTTCGGGGTGAACTCTCCCGAGTCCGACGCGGCATTGAGCCGGCTGGATGCCAGGATCGGCCGGATCAGGGATGCCGTCCGGCAAGCCTCTCTCGACCGGGAGACTGTTTTCTGTCTGGTTTCGGATCACGGGCAGAAAGACTGCAGGGTCAGCATTTGTCTGGACCGCCTGCTTCGGGAGCGAAATCTGGGGCGTGCGCAATCTCTCGGCATGGGGGCGTACGTTTTTCCGCGGAATACGGAAGAGACCATACGCGAGCTGTCAAAGAACGCAGCGCAGTGGGGCATCCGGGAAATCTGCACCCGCGATCAGCTGAACCGGTTTCACGCGCCCGGCGGGATTCCGCTCGCCGTGGACGCGGCTGACGGCGTGCGTTTTACGGATGAAGGGGATGAACCGCACGGCGGTGATCACGGTTTTTCGCTCAATGAACCGCAGAGCCGTGTAATCTTCCTTCTCAGCGGAGCCGCAAAATACGCTTTCAAATCCTTTGACAGCTGCTCCGTGGTGGACATCGCTCCCACACTGAGCAGGCTGTTTTCCCTGTCAATGCCGGACACGGACGGAAAAAACCTGCTTCTTTGATCCTCAGTACCTGAAACGGGAAGTGAATTGCATGGAATCCTCGGTCCTGGTTACCTATTATCATCATTCCGGCTTTTCGGTGAAAGTCGGCAGAACCCTGCTGATATTCGATTACTGGCGGGGCGAGAATGATGAGCTTCGCTACAGCGGCATCTCAGCCTCCGATCTGACGGAATACGAGCAGGTGCTGGTATTTGTTTCCCACGACCATCCGGATCATTTCGATGAAATCATCTACACCTGGGATGTGCCGAATGTAAACATCGCCTATCTGGTTGCGGACGACTTTCCGAACGGAAAGCGCGGCAAACGGATTCACCCGCTCAGCGGCGAACTCCGGCTGGGCAACGCGGTGATCAGCGCTTACGAATCGACGGACAAAGGCGTTTCTTTCTACGTACAGATCGACGGCATCCGGATTTTCCATGCGGGAGACCTGAATCTCTGGCACTGGCGTGAAGAAAGCACGCTGCGGGAAATCGCAAAGGCGGAAGCGGATTTTGCCCGGGCCATGGCGCCGATCGAAAAGCTGAGCGTCGATATCGCTTTCTTCCCGCTTGACCCCCGCATGGGCGGTATGTTCGACGCCGGCGCAAACCACTTTATCATGTCGGTAAAACCACGGGTTTTTATTCCCATGCACTGGTTCGGCCGGAAGGAAGTCGCATTCGATTATTCCAAAAAGGCGAAGACGCGCTATACGGAAATCATTGCGCTTACCGAGCCGCGCGAATCCGCCGAGATCACCTTCCGGGATACTTCCCTTACCTGGAAAATGGCAGCGCGTTCCGACAGGAACGTCTCTCCCCCGCTTGATACCCTTGCCAAGGACGATCCCTTTACGGGAAGTGATCTTCCCGTCACCCTCGATATCAGTCAGAACAAAACATAATCCGGCGCGCAGCCGGAAT
>CADBNX010000038.1 GCA_902796115.1 uncultured Eubacteriales bacterium | reverse complement strand
TTGGGGCTGGACACCGTGAAGGGGATCAGATGATGCTGATCGGCGTATTCGTTGGCTTCCTGAATGCGCCGGTGCGTCCAGTTGGAGCCGCCGAAGGCGCCGATTTTTCCTTCGGCGTGCATGGCGTTGAGGGTTTCCACCGCGACGCTTACGTCCGTATCCGGATCGTCGCGGTGCAGCAGATAAATATCGATGAAATCCGTTCGGAGCAATTCAAGGGACCGGGTCAGGTCCTCCCGCATTTCCCGTTCGTTGACGCGCTTCCTTCCCTGCTCGTCGTGGTGCGCGCATTTGGACAGAAGCACCACGCGATCCCGGTTCTGCCTTTTTTCCATCCAGTCACCGATCGATTTTTCGGATAATCCGTATCTGCGGGCCGTGTCCAGGGTATTGATGCCCAGCGACAGCGCCGCGTCCAGCAGCGCGCTCCCGTCTCCGCCGCCGGAAAAGGGGGATGACGCCGTGCCGAACAGGAGGCGCGAGACCGGTTTGCTTACGTAGGGGATGGTCCTGTATTCCATCATCTGCGGTACACTCCTTCATTGAAACGGCCGGGCCGCGCTTCGCGGTGCCCAACGGGAACCGCGGCTTTTCCGCGCAGCGCTACATCAGCGGACGGACCGTTTCATACAGTTTTCTGTAGCGGGCGTAAATCTCCTCATACCTGGCGTGCATGCCGCTGCGGGGCAGGAAGGTTTCCTTTTCCCGCACCATGGCCTGCGCGGCTTCCCGGAGACTGCCGAAGGCGCCGGACGCGATTCCGCACAGCATGGCGCTGCCGCAGGCGCCGGCTTCCGGGGTTTCAAGGCGGGTGACGGGCAGATTCAGCACGTCCGCCTTCATCTGCATCCACAGGCGGCTTTTCGCGCCGCCGCCGGTCGCCCGCAGGGGCGCGAGCGGGATGCCCGCTTCCAGCAGTTTTTCCTGATTGAGGCGCATTTCGTAACAGACGCCCTCCATGCAGGCCCGGTACAGGTCCGCCTCCGTATGCGCCAGCGTGAGGCCCAGTATCGTGCCCTTGCTGCCCGGATCCATGAAGGGGGTCGCGGAGCCGGCGAAGTGCGGCAGCACCATCAGCCCTGTCGGCGCGTCCGGCGCGGCTTTCTCAAGGATGTCATAGATGCTCCCGCCCGCGGTTTTCGCCTGCGCCGCGGCCCTGCCCGCGAGGTTCTCCGCAAACCAGCTGACCAGCGCGCCGCCGGTATAGGTGAAGGCATACGTCACGAACTGCCCGTCGGGGAACGGTACGATGCAGTAGCTGCTCCGCGCCATGGCTTTCGGGTCATAGCGGCGGAATACGGGGGTGATGCATTCGACCGTTCCCGCGCCGTCCACCGTTTTGGTTTCGTCCAGCACGCCGCTGCCGATTGCCGCCGCGACCTGATCGTGACTCACGGACAGGATCAGGGTATCCGGCCGCAGGCAGACCTCATCCGCGAGGGACCTCCGGATTTTTCCGGCACAGGTCCCGGTGGGAACGGGATCGGACAGCAGGGCCCTTGGCACTTCCGCCGCGTCCAGCATTGTACCGCTGAAGGCGAGGGAGGAAAGGTCAAAGGCCATTGTGCGCGTGGCGAGGGAGCAGTCGATCTGGTATGTGCCGGTGAGATAACCCGTGATGAAATCCTGCATGAGCGCGATGCGCTTCACCCGCGCCCAGATTTCGGGACGGTTTTTTTGCACCCACATCAGCTTGGGCAGGCTGTACATGGGGGCGGGCGAAAGCCCGGTGATCGCGAGGATCTTCTCCGGGCCAAGCTTTCCGCACAGCGCTTCGCACTCCTCCCGTCCGTGCGGGTCCGTGTACAGCATGGCGGGCATGAGGGGCTCCTCGTGTTCGTCCAGCAGGGCGAAGGTTTCCCCGAAACTGGTCACACCTACGGCGGCGATTGCGGGGTGCGCGAGCGCCGCGCGCCGGAGGACGGATCTGACCGCGCAGCGCACGGCGTTCGGGTGGAGCAGCGTGGGTTCACTTTCCGCCGTGTAGGCCTCATACGCGCCGCCGAGCAGCTCGCCCGATTCGCTGAATACCGAAATTTTGCAGCCGGTCGTGCCGATATCCAGACCGGCCAGAACACCCGCGTCAGCCATCGATGTTCACCAGGTCGTAGTGCAGGTAGGTGCCGAACGCTTCCTCCAGCACCGCCTTCAGATGCCCGACCCCGACGGCGGTGTGGTGCTTGAAGCCGCCCCGGGCGAGGCGCAGCAGCTTGTTTTCAAGATCGGGGATCTCCGCCACGCCCGCGCAGCCGAAATACCCTTCCTCGATCGGATCGGCGGTGAAGCGGCCTTCGCTCACGTACACAAGAAGGCGCCCGTCTTTCGTCTGACAGTTGGAAATGGTGATGGGATTGGGGCGGATGCGGCCTTCGTTGCTGCCCCAGCCGCTGCCGGGATCGCCCTTGGCGAACATTTTATGCTCCGTCACCGTGCCTTTCGCCGTCATCAGGGTCTGCGCCACCGGTCCGCAGTGGAAGAGGACCACCTTGTTCTCGTCCTCTCCGTAATTGTTGTTCCAGTCGAGCACCGCGGCAGGCAGGCCGCTTGCCAGATTCATCGCGCGCATCACGATGGCGCTGCACAGGTCGATCTCACAGGAGGCGGCGAAGCCGCGGTCGTTCAACTCGCTCAGCAGCACGCAGGGACACACCCGCAGGATGGTCTCCATTTCGTTCCAGCAGCGCAGGCTCAGCGCGTCCAGGCGGTATTCCCGGATCAGATCGTCCAGATACACGCTGATTTTGGCGAGGGTAAGCAGATTTTTGCGCGGCACGAGGGAGCAGTCGGTATAATTCCGCAGGCGTTCGGCCTTTTTGATCACTTCTTCCCGGTCGTCCGCCATGCGCTGCACCTCGAATACCAGATTGGACAGGTCGAAGCTCTCCACCGTGATGCCGTATTTCTGCAGCGTGATTTCGTCAAACCGCGTGGTTTTGAAGGCTGTGGTGCGCGCACCGACGCAGCCGACCGTGAAGCGCTTCATGCCGTTTACCACCCGGCATACGGCTGCGAAATCCCGCAGGTTTTCCGCGAATTTCGCACTCAGGGGATGCACCACGTGCGGCTTCATTACGGTGAAAGGCACCTGATACTGGGTAAAAACGTCGGTGACGGAGAATTTGCCGCAGTAGGCGTCGCGCCGGTGCGCGAAATCCATTTTGCCGATTTCATCGGGGTATGCCTGCATCAGGATGGGCACGTGCGCGTCCTGCAGGGCGCAGATCGCCCCGTTCTCATCGGCGAATATGGGCATGGAGAAGATCACGCCGTCGTATTCGCCCTCGTGCTCCTTGAGCCAGCGGGCGTACAGGCGGCCCTCCTCCCGGGTTTCGATGCCGCCGTAGCGCGTCAGGGAGGCATCCATCATGATGTAATCAAAGCCGGCGCCGGTGACGGCCTTCATCATGTCCTCCCGGGCGGCGGTGATCAGTTCCCCGGGCATGAAGCCGCGGTTGCAGAACGCGAGCGCGAAGGTGGTTTTGTGTGCCATTTTTTCCTTCCTCCTTGTGTTCGGATGGAGATTTTGTATGAGTTCCTGCTTCCGCGGCGTTTACAGGCGCGAGAATTCGATTTTGACCGTTTGTGTCACGCTTTCAAACGCCTTCAGGGTTTGCAGGGTGCCGTTTTCCCGCTCGGCGTGCCGGCCCATGATGAAGCAGTTCGCGGGCTCGAGCCCCAGGGCGTAATCGCCCGCAGCCATACTGCGCCACTGCGTCAGGACGGGCAGGGAGGCGCCGGACCAGGAAAGCCTCATGCGGACGCCGATGGCGGGGTTTTCCACCTCCGCCAGAAATTCCTTCCGCATGAGATGGAAATACACCTGCTCCTCTTCGCCGGGAATGGGTTTTGTAAAGGTAAGCTCCTTCCCGAGACCGAGCCGGACATATTCGGTGCGGGGGAGGGTTTCCCTCTCCGCGGGAAGCGTCAGCTTCGCCTGCTCGCTCAGCAGCGGATAGCCGAAATTGCAGTGGTAGATCTGCATGAATTCCTCGTCCTTCGGAGTCAGGTTGCTCACCTGATCCTCCACCGTGACGGACGCGCCGCACACGGGAATGCGGATCGTGCGCTTTACCTCCAGGCAGTGCCCGAACAGCGCCGTTTCCCGGACAACGCCGCGGACGCGGATCTCGCCCCCCGCGATTTCGGCGCAGACCTGCTCCGCCGGAAGGCTGTGGTACCTGCCGTGCAGCGGATGCCATTCCTCCCCGTCCCGGTTGGCGGGACCCGCGCTGCGCAGGCCGCAGGTGTAGAGCAGGCCGCCGGGGAAGGTGTTCAGGAATTCATTCTCATACGGCGCGAACACCGCCGGACTGTCCGGCCCGTTCTTGCTCATCCAGCTCATGTTCAGCCCGCAAAAGCGCGCCTGGCCGATGTCCAGCCCCGTATCCGGCCGGATGTCCGCCTCGAAGCCGCCTGCGGTGCGAACTTCGATGATCTCCCCGCCTTTTGCCTTGCCTTCCTCCGCGCGGACACGGCGGAGCGTGACCAGCTGGGAAGGATTGCCGATGTATCCGTTCCGGATCGCTTCGTTCATGCTGCGGCACCTCCTGAAATTCTCTGC
>CADBNX010000037.1 GCA_902796115.1 uncultured Eubacteriales bacterium | reverse complement strand
CCCCTCTCTCTGCAGCGACCTGTCAGCCGGCTATCTGTACATGTGGCACGACGGTGCCGATATTCGTTTCTGCCTGTGGCACGACACCCTGACCGTCCGCCAGAACGTCGGGGAGCAGCCCGCGTTCAGCTATCCCCTCGGTGCCGATCCGGACGGGATGATCGACGAACTGATCGGATACACGCGTCACAATCATCTTCCGCTGCGCTTTTTCGCGGCGGATGAAAGGACCCTTGGTGCGATACGCGCGGATGACCGCCTGCGGAACGCCATGTGGGCGTATGAACGGCGCTGGAGCGACTATATCTATTCCTTTGAGGATGCCATGTCCTTTCCGGGAAAAAAATTCAGCGGCCAGCGGAACCACGTGAACAGGTTCAGGAAACTGTACGGGGAGCCGGACATCCGGATCCTCTCATCATCCGACAGGCCGGATGTGGAAGGAATGCTCGGCGCGTATGATAAGGAACACCCCGCGAAAAGCGCGCTGGAGCGTCTTGAACTTGAACAGACAGGGAAGCTGTTTGACGCGGCCGACGCGCTGGGCCTTACCGCCGCGGGGCTGTTTATCGGCGGGGAGCTGGCGGCCTTCAGCATCGGAGAGATCATCGGAGAAATGCTGATCATCCATGCAGAAAAGGCACTGGTCCGGTATGAGGGGATTTATCCCGTCATGTACTCCGGTTTCGTGCGCCTGATCCGCGGCCTGACCGGAAAGACGCTGAAATACGTCAACCGTGAGGATGATTCCGGCGATCCGGGGCTGCGCACCTCCAAGCTGCAATATCACCCGCTGTGTCTGGCGCACAAATACCTCGTCCACGTCAATTCGCCCGCCGCGCGGATGAAGCACCCCGTAACCCTGTCATCCGGCGGCGTCGTGCTCACCGATATCAGGGAAAGCGACAGGCATGCTTACTTCCTGCTGAACACCGACATTGAGAACAACCGCTGGTGGGGGTACGACTACCGCGAGGACCCGAGCCTGCCGGACCCGGCGGACGAAAACACCTTCTATGATTCCGTCCTGTATGATATGCAGGCGGGGGATTCCGTCAATTTCGCCGTCAGGCTCTCGGAGGACGGCGAAATGATCGGCGAAGCGATCCTGTGGAACTTCACGTCCGACGGGAGCGCGGAGCTCGGATGCCGCATCATGCCCGCCTGCCAGGGAAAAGGCTACGGCAAAGCCGCGTTCGGCGCGGCGGCCGATTTCGCGGAACGTTTCCTTCAGGTCCGGGTTTTTGCGCGATGCTTCCGTGAAAACCGCGCCTCCCGGCGGATGATCACCGCAAACGGGTTCTCGCCGGTGCGGGAAGATCGTGATTCCATTTATTTTGAACGAACCGCGGGTCGGATGCCAGTCTCCCGCTGACAGCGGTTCCGGGACAGCGATATGAAAAAGGAGAACGGACCGTGAAACAAGAACTGGAGCATTTTCATATCGGGGATTCCTACGGCGGCAACCAGGACTGGTTTCCCACCTTTATGATGCGCGTCGGCGGCTGCGGAGCGGAAACGGCCTGCGACAGCAGCATTTATTTTGCGCTGCACCGCGGCCTTACAAAAATCGCGCCGGAAAACGCGCCGGCGCTGAACAAAAAAGACTATATCCGCTTTGCCTATCAGATGCGGCCCTATCTTTCCCCGCGCGCAAGCGGGATCGACCGCCCGGAAACTTACGTGGAAGGCTACGCGCGCTACCTCCGCGACCGCGGCGAAACACGCCTTTCCATGACGTGCCTTGACGGCGCCGCGCCCTTTGAAGCGGCCCGGGACGCGGTCGCGGAGCAGATCGGCCTCGGTCTTCCGATCCCGACGCTCGTGCTCAAACATCGCAGTCAGAATCTTCAGGATTACGTATGGCACTGGTTTCTGATCAACGGCTGGGACGATTCGGAGCACGCTTTCATGGTGAAGGCGGTCACATACGGCAGCTGCGCGTGGCTGGATCTTCGCGAGCTCTGGGACACCGGGTATGAAAGACGCGGGGGCTTCGTGCTCTATCACATCGATGATGCCGACCGCCCGCGGGCGGAATGAGTCCCCCGCCCGGAATCAGAATCATTCGTCCTTTACCGCTTTCAGCTTCAGCCCCGTATAATCCGCGGCGATGCGCTCGCCCGGTTTCAGGATCAGGAATTCCTCTTCGTTCCACGTGCCCTCCACCATCATGCGGAGCAGGCGCAGGTCGTCGTCGATCTCGTTCAGCTCCCAGCCCTTTTTCTTTGCCTCGCACGCCGTCATTTCACGGTTTGAAGGACTGTCGTACACGCTGGAGCGGATATAGCCCAGCGTGGTATAGTTCTGCTCCCAGCTGCTCTCCACCTCGATCAGGTAATCGGCGTTGTCCTCGCCGAATTTCTCGGCGTACTCCAGCCAGCGGCGGCGCTTCATATCCTCGCCGTTGATCAGTCTCGCGCTGTGCTCGATCCACCCGCTGTTGAGCCAGTAGGTGCCGCCCGCTTTCGCAAACTCCTCCAGATATCGCTTCTGCGAGCCCATGAACAGCGCGATGCAGTCATCCGTACGCGGCACCACGATGGGGATATCGGTGCACCGGACGCCCACGACCGCGTTGGAGCACAGCCCGTAGCCCAGCACGATATAATCCGGCCTGTGTTCCAGCGCCCGGCTCTCCAGCTGCTCATACAGACCGTCGATGGTGCCGTTCAGCTTTTTGCGAAGCTGATCCGGCGTGTTGTGCAGCCCGCGCCCCAGCCAGGTGATATCGATCTGATTCCCGCTCTGAGATGCCAGATAATTCAGTTCACGCGACAGGATCCGGCATGCCACGATATGGATACGCATACGTCATCTTCCTTTATCTTCCGTCATCCCTGCAGCACATAGGCGATCAGCAGGCGGAGCGTGTTTTCGGCGCCGTCCCGGTGGCTTCTCTCATACCCGTGGGAAGCGTATACCCCGGGTCCGATCAGCCCGTGACACAGGTCATGGCCGGCATGGAGGGTCGCTTCCACATCACTGCCGTAATGCGGATAGATATCCACCGCAAAATCCGCCCCGCCGGCCCGGGCCGCTTCGATCAGCCCTTTGACCACCGGATAGCTGTAGGGACCGCCGCTGTCCTTGGCGCAGATGGAAACCTGCTTTTCGGTGCACTGCAGGCCCTCGCCCACGCAGCCCATATCCACGGAAATCGCTTCGGTGCATCCCTCGGGAACATTGCCGGCTCCGCCGTGCCCCACCTCTTCGAACACCGTGATGTGCGCGTACAGCGCGCGCCTGGGCACGATGTTTTCATCCCGGATATACTTCGCGAGGCCGAGCAGGATGCCGACGCTCAGCTTGTCATCCAGAAAACGGGATTTGATGTAGCCCGACTTCGTGATCCGCACATTCGGCTCAAAGCACACGAAATCGCCCACGGCTATGCCGAGCTTCTCCGTATCCTCTTTGCTTTTTACATCCTCGTCCAGGACCACCTCGCAGGTATCCCATCCGCGTTTCGTGTCGTTGTATCCGCCGTTCACATGAATGGACGCGTTGCAGAGCTGGAAAGTTCCCTCATAAATGCCGCTGAATTTGGTCACCACGCGCACATTTTCCGTTTCCGCGTTGTTGGGATTCATGCCGCCGAGGTTGGTCAGCCGGAGCCGTCCGTTTCCTTTGATCTCTGCGACCATGCCGCCGAGCGTATCCGCATGCGCTTCCAGCAGCAGTCCTCTTTCCCGTTCGGCACCGCCGAGGGAAACGAGCACCCCGCCCTTGTTGGTAAGCTTCGCGTCGAACCCGAGCTTGTCAAATTCATCCCGCACCCAGGCCGCCGCCCGGTCCGTATACCCCGTCGGGGAATCGATGTTCAGAAGCGTTTCCGTTTCCTTCACCAGAAAATCCGTATACTTCTTCAAACTGTTTTTTGTCATCGCGCCTGCTCCTCTCATCGGATCGGTCATCCGCGATGATTATACCATATGTACCCGCCGCAGCGCAAAGGGAAACAGCATAAACAGCCGCATACCTCGGGG
>CADBNX010000036.1 GCA_902796115.1 uncultured Eubacteriales bacterium | reverse complement strand
TCTGCAAACGTAGTGCGGCAGATGCCATTGTGAACTGCGCCCGAAGGATGGAGGGTGCGGGAGGTACGGGTACCTCCCGCATACAGCTCAGCCTAAGGCTGAGCTGTAACCAACTGTTCATAAAGCCTGGTTTCCCCTTTCCGGAGCGTCAGCACAATCCGCTCCGAGGGAGGAAGCCTTTCCCCGCTGAAAACCTCCCGCAGCGCGCGTTTCTCCGGCAGCGCCAGGGTGAACCGTCCGTCTGCGGGCGCGTGAAGACCCACATAGCTTTTGTTCGCAAATACAAAGGCATCCTGCTCGTTGTACAGGTGGATCCCCTGCCTGCGGCAGAGCGCGCGCAGCACGCGCGCGGTCGGCGCAAGCGCTCCGAAATACACCAGCAGGCAGCCGTCCTTTTCCTTTGTCACCAGCGCCGGCAGTCCATTCTCCCGATAGACGCCCAGCACCGTCATATCCGGATCGTCCGGGATCAGCACCGGATCAAGCGGCTGATTCGGCGGCGGGGTCGGCTTTCCGCCGTTCGTGTAAAAGCCCATGCCGCCGCAGACGGGCCTGTCAAATTCCCCCACCTCATCGCCGGGCGTAAGGCCGAGCAGCGCCGCGTTTTCATTCAGCACGATCCTGCCGCGCAGCGGTCCGGGCGCTTCCCGCATCCGGATCCCGGTAAACGCGCTCACGTTTTGGGCGGACGCCGTCGGATCGTCCGGGGAAAGATACCCCTGTGCGTACATGAACACCAGCGTTCTTCCCTTCCGTCGCAGGCTCTCCGCATCCCGGCGCGTGCGCGCGTCCGCCCGGTACGCGTTCAGGAACAGGTACAGGTCATACTCCGGTCCGCCGCGCAGTACGTCGCGCAGCTCCAAATGATCCACCGGCGTGCCGAGGTAGGGCACCTCCTCGATGCGCGGCCATTCAATGGCGCAGGAAGTGAGGCGGCTGTGCGTGTTCGGCACACAAAACAGGCTGTCCTGCTCCACGAGCGCTGCCGCGCGCGCAACACTTCCCATGGGTTTTTCCGCGCTTTCCCGCCCGATTTCCTGCATGCGGCGCATCAGCGGCAGCAGCTTTTCCTCATCATACTGCGCCGTACCGCTGGGCCAGTCGATCCACCAGCCGTTCATGCCCTCGGTGAGGGTATAGGCGAATTCCCGCTTGAGCACTTCCGCGTCAAGCGCAGGATCATCGATCACCATGCCCTGCCGCCGGCGCTGGCCCTCGTCCGAGGTCGTCGTGGTCGTATCGCATTCCGCGAAAAACAGCTTGCCGTGCACCTGGAGCGAGCGCGTCAGGAAGCGCACCGTCACGGACATGCCCGGGTTTTTGTTCACATAGGTAAAGGGACTGGCCCAGAAATCCAGGAACGGGCTGTCCATCATCTGCCGGAAATAGCTTTGCCCGCCCCAGAGCACGTCGTTGTGGATGAGGTATCCCCAGAAGCTGCCCACCACGGCCCTCCCGCCGCTTTCCTCCTTTACCGCGCGCGCGAAATACTCCAGGGTATCCCGCCATACGCGGCTTCGGATCTCCGCGAAGTCGATCACGCGCTGGGATTTCGCGCCGTCCCAGAAGAGCCCTGCCGAGCCGTCCTCACGCAGCGCGCGCCCCGGGATTTCCGCCGAGGCGAAAGTCACGCTTTCGTCGTGCCAGGCTTTCCGCAGCAGGCTCTCGCGGCCCGCGTACTTCTCCGCCAGGTAATTGCGGAACGCCAGCTTCATCGCCGGGCTGTAGCCGTCAAGCTTTCTGGCATGGTCGAAATCCCCGAAATAACACGCCTCGTGCTGCAGCGGGAAAAAGAAATACCCGACCACCGTATCGTCCAGGTCCTCCTCCGCCTCGATCATGCGCACAAGCTCCCGCAGCGCGCCGGCCGTCTCATGCCGCCAGGCGAGGGAGGCGTGGGTATGCCGCGGAATTTCCGCGCTGCGGATGCGGCCCTTCAGATTGCTGCTGTAGCCGCCGATGCTGCCGTCGTCAAACTGCTGCGCGTCTCCCGGGTATTTCCGGGCAAAATCCTCGTACGGACAGATGATCAGCCACGGCATCGCCCACGCGCCCGGTACGCACCGGCGCAGCTGCCGGAGGGAGAAGGCGAGCTTATCGAACACCTGACGGATATCCTCCGGGTCATACATCTCCATCCGGATGAAGTACAGCTTTACGCCGGCGCTTCCCATGGCCTTCAGCTGCACATCGGTGGGCATGAAGGGCGGCAGGGGGATATTGTTCGTGATATCCGGGTCGCTTGACATGAACTGATACGCCATCGGCGGGATCATTTCCCCGTCGATGAAAAGCGCGGGCAGTCCCCCGTGCCGTCTGATTTCGCTTTTGTGCTTCATACGCTACTCCTGCGGCGCGAATTCCATTTCCATTGAGCCGAAATAATTCATCACAAACCCCCGGCCCTCAGGTTCACAGACCAGCTCCTGCCCGCCGTATGCGCGGATCACGGCCCGTTCCCCGTCCGCGGACCAGGTAAAGCCTGCCGTTTCACTGCCCATCAGCACCGCGGTCACCGTGCCGTCCGAATGGAAAACGACGGAGCTTTCCCCATTGAAGAAGGAAGCGTCCCGCTTTACTCCGCCGATCACGGCGCCGGTACAGACATACCTGATGTCGGGAATCGGCCATTTTCCATTCTGCGCGGGCTGCTGTGCTGTGACAGGCTGCGGTGTCGCGATCAGCTGCGCCGGCAGCGACGTCTGAAGGGGGGGCGCCTGCCGCGGCGTCGCGATCGGCTGCGCCGGCAGCAAAGTCTGAAGAGGCTTTTCCTGCTGCGGCGTCGCGATCGCCTGCGCCGGCAGCAGGGTTTCAAGGGGTTTCGGTGTCCCGGTCGGCTTCGGCGCGGGAGTGGGCGGGTCTTCCCGCAGGAATTCGATTTCACCGCAGCCTTCAAAAGCGTCCGCCGGAAGAACCGCACGATCCGACCGCAGCGTTACCGTTTTCAGACTCCTGCAATTCGCGAACACCTGGCTTCCGACGGATTTCAGGGTGGAAGGCAGGGTGATCCTGGTCAGGGAAGCGTCGTAAAACGCACGCGCGCCGATGGTCTGCAGCCCTTCCGGCAGGGTGACGCGGTTCCCGTAGAAGAAGCGGAACGCGTCCTCCCCGATCGTGCGAAGGGTGGAAGGCAGTTTGACGCCGTACAGATGATCTCCGGAGCGGAACGCGCCGTTCCCGATTTCCGTGACGCCCTCCGGGATCGAAACGGTATAGGCGTTGAAGCCCATAAACACATTGTCGCCGATGGCAATTACCTTTTCTCCGCCGACGGACGCCGGGATCACGACGCAGGCGTCTTCCCCGCGGTACGCGGTGACTTTTCCGTTTGTGACCGTGAAATCGCCTTCCTGCGTAACCGGCGCGCTTTTCGCATTTCTGCCCGACGGCTGTATCTTCTCCCGCACATGGGGCAGAGCCTCCCGATACGCGTCAAGCGCATCGTCCGGCACCAGGATCACCAGCTCCCCCGGCAGCTGTTTGAAACACGATTCCGGCTTTTCAAAGAAGGGGCAGCTGCCTTCAAAGGTGATTCTGCCAAGCTGTCCGCTCCAGCTGAAGCAGTTCTGCCCGACATAGCCGACCCCGCAGGGCACGATTACTTCCTCCAGAGCGGTGCAGCTGAACACATTGCTCGTTTCAATCGCGCGGAGGCTCTGCGGAAATAATACCCGTTTCAGCCCCGAAACGCCGTTGAGCGTGCTGATGCCGATCACCTGCGGTCCCTCTTCAAACCGGAT
>CADBNX010000035.1 GCA_902796115.1 uncultured Eubacteriales bacterium | reverse complement strand
GAGTATACGCTCGTATACCAGGAATGGCCCGGATCCGCGGACGACGCCGCGACTTACGGAGAGTGGGGACTCACTGAAAGCAAACCCGCAGGAACCGCTTTCCCGGTATCGGATGCCGGGGATCGGTCTGAAAAACAGGCGTAGGATGCCGATGATCCGGGGCATCCGTCTGGATATCCCCTCTGTGATCCCGTTTCGGATTCCTTCGCGATTTTATTTTTTCACGGTCCGGCAAACAGCCTTCGTGAAAAGCCGACGTTCTGCGTCTCTTGCCGAACGCGCGCAGATGTGGTATGGTGATGACGCGCGGTTTTCCGGTCTGTCCGAAGGCGGGAGGCGCTTTTACAGGGCCGGCCTTTGCAATCCGGCGGATACGGCAAAAGGGAAAAACAGTCAGGACGGGTCAAACTCAGCGGACGCGGGCACGGCGCTGCCCGAAGAAAGGCACGCGGGATGAAACTGATTCTCCGGTATCTGCGGCGGCATACGGGCATTTTTCTGATTTCAACGCTGTTTCTGACGCTTGAAGCGGCAGCGGATCTGCTGCAGCCCACCCTGATGTCCTATATTGTGGACGAAGGAGTCAGCCGGGCGAGCGTCGGAATGATCCTGCGCTGCGGCGCGGTCATGCTGGCTGTCGCCGCCGCGGGCGCGTGCGCGGCTGTGCTGCGCAACGTGTTTTCAACCCGCACCTCGCAGACCATTGGCAGGGAAATGCGGCGCGACATGTACGCGAAGGTGCAGAGCCTCAGCCTTGAAAACATCGATCATCTGCAGCCGGCGTCCATCATTACCCGCATCACCAACGACGTTACCCAGGTGCAGGATTTTATCAACGGCATCATGCGCATCATGGCGAAGGCGCCGATCACCTGCGTCGGGGCGATCGTGCTGATCGTTCTGCGGACGCCCCGTCAGGCGCCCGTCATGGCCGTGATCCTGACGATCGCCGCACTGCTGATCCTGGGGAACATGCGCGTGGGCTACCCCAGATTCGGCCGGGTGCAGCGGAAACTGGACCGTCTGAACGGCGTGACCAGGGAATTCCTCTCATCCGTGCGCGTGGTCAAGGCGTTCCGGGCCGAGGAAGAAGAAACGGAGAAGTTTGATATCGCCTCCGCGGAGCTGGCGCAGGCAAATACTTCCGCCCTCCGGAGCATGGCGGTGTTTTCCCCGCTGATCAGCCTGACGATCAACTTCGGCATCGTGATGCTTCTGTGGGTTTCCCGCGAACAGAACGCTTCCGAAATCGGACGGCTGATGGCGTCGGTCAATTATATGACGCAGGTGCTCTTTGCGGTAGGCATGATCGCAAACGTCATCAATACCGCCGTGCGGGCCATCGCCTCTTCGGAACGCATCCTGGAGGTGCTGGAAGAGCGGCCGGCCCAGCAGCCGCCGGCTGATCCCGTTCGGACGGATATTTCCGGTACAGTCACCTTTGAGGACGTTTCCTTCACCTACGCCGGCGCGGGCAAGGAAGCGCTTTCCCATATCAGCTTTCAGGCGCTTCCCGGCGAGACGGTCGGCATCATCGGACCTACGGGAAGCGGAAAAACCACGCTGGTGAACCTGATCCCGCGCCTGTATGACGCGTCATCCGGGCGCGTTTTGATCGACGGCGCGGACGTGCGGCAGATCGAAGAAAAGCGCCTGCGACGGGCGGTGGGCGTGGTGGCGCAGAAGGCGCTCCTGTTCAGCGGCAGCATCCGGGAAAACCTGCGCTGGGGCAGGGAGGACGCGGACGATGAGACGCTGCGCCGCGCGGCGCGGATCGCCTGCGCGGACGGGTTTGTCATGAAAACGGAGAAGGAATACGATACGCGGCTCGGACAGGGCGGCGTCAACCTTTCCGGCGGACAGAAGCAGCGGCTGTCACTGGCCCGCGCGCTGGTGCGCGACCCCCGGATCCTGATCCTGGACGACTGCACCAGTGCCCTGGATGCCCAAACCGAGGCGGCCGTGCTCAAAGGGCTGCGCGGCATGGAAAGGAAAGCCACGGTGTTTCTCATCAGCCAGCGCATTTCCACCGTCATGCGGGCCGACCGTATCCTGTGTCTGGATAACGGCAGACTTCAGGGCTGCGGCACGCATGAGGAACTGATGAAATCGTGCGGCACCTACCGGGAAATTTATCTGTCGCAGATCGGAGGGGAAGAACATGTCTGAGAAGCGCATGAATACCCCGCCGCCCGCCTTCGGCCCGAACGGCCGTCCGGGGCGCGGCATGCCCGTTGTGAAACCCAGGGATCTGAAAGGAACGCTCAGGCGGCTGTGGGAGATGACGCGGGGATACCGGGGCGGCCTCGGCTGGATCCTGCTGCTGTCCGGGCTCGCGAGCGGCGTGGGGATCCTTTCGCCTTACCTGACCGGCAATGCGGTGACCGCCATCAGCGAGGGAAGGGTGATAACCGCGCTGCTCCTGACGCTGACCGCCGTCTATCTGGCCGACTGGCTGATCCGTTTTCTGCAGCAGTTCATGATGGCGCGGATCGGGCAGCGGGTGATCCGGCATATCCGGCAGGTGCTGTTCGACAGGATCAAAACGCTGCCCCTCTCCTTCTTTGACAGGCGCCAGCACGGCGAACTGATGAGCCGCCTCACCAACGACGTGGACAACATCAGCACCACCATCTCCAATTCGCTGACGCAGCTTCTGACCTACGCGTTCACTATTTCGGGCATCCTGATCGCCATGCTGCTGCTCAGCCCGCTTCTGACGCTTGTGGCGCTTGCCGGCGTGGGCCTTATTTTTCTGCTGACCCGGACCGTCACAAAGCGCACGCGCAGACTGTTCAGGGAACAGCAAAAAGCCCTGGGGGCGCTGAACGGGCAGATCGAGGAAAGCGTTTCCGGGCTTTCGGCGGTGAAGGCCTTCGGCAGGGAAGAAAGCATGGAGCGGGAATTCGG
Organism: uncultured Eubacteriales bacterium; assembly: GCA_902796115.1. Classification (GTDB taxonomy): domain Bacteria; phylum Bacillota; class Clostridia; order Christensenellales; family Aristaeellaceae; genus RUG756. Next base: position 1,222 of record CADBNX010000035.1, on the reverse strand, counting down.
GGAAAAGAACGACGCGCTGTGCCGCGCGGCCATCCGGGCCATGATCATGAGCGGTTTTCTGATGCCGCTGATGAACGTGATCAACAACCTTTGCTATCTTGCCATCGCCGTATGCAGCGGCATTCTGTACGTACGGGGACATTTTGCCAGTATCGGGCTGATCACCAGTTTTCTTCTGTATGTGCGCCAGTTCACGCGCCCCTTTGTGGAGATCGCGAACATTTACAACAGCTTCCAGACTGCCGTGGCAGGCGCGGAGCGCGTGTTTGAGATCCTGGATGAGAAGCCGGAGCCCGAAGACCGGCAGGACGCGCTTTCACTCAAAACCCCCCGGGGCGATGTCGAGATGCGGCACGTCATCTTCGGCTATACGCCCGATCGTCAGGTGCTCAGGGACATCAGCTTCCGCGTGCCCGCGGGCACGCAGGTGGCCATTGTGGGGCCCACGGGCGGCGGGAAAACGACGCTGATCAATCTGCTGACGCGCTTTTACGACGTGACGGACGGCAGCATCCTTCTGGACGGACACGATCTGCGTGAGTATCGGCTCTCCGATCTGCGGGACGCCTTCGGCGTGGTGCTCCAGGATACGGCGCTGTTTGCCGAGTTCGTGACGGAGAACATCCGTTACGGGCATCGGCACGCCGGCCCTGAAGACGTGCGCCGGGCCGCGCGCATCGCGGGCGCGGACGCGTTCATCGAAAGGCTGCCCAGGGGATACGATACGGTGCTCGGGCAGGGCGGCGCCGAGCTGAGCCAGGGCGAAAGACAGCTGATCACCATTGCCCGCGCCGTCCTCGCGGACGCGCCCATCATGATCCTGGATGAAGCTACAAGCTCCGTGGATACGGTGACGGAGCAGAAGATCCGCCGGGCACTGCTGACCATCTGCAAAGACCGCACCTCATTCATCATCGCGCACCGCCTGTCCACCATCCGGGATTCCGATCTGATCCTGCTGATCGAGGACGGACAGATCGCGGAGCAGGGCACGCATGAGGAACTGATGGCGCTCAACGGCCGCTATGCCCTGATGTACCGGACGCAGACGGGAGCGGCGGCGTGATCGCCGCAGCTCCGCCTGGCCTGAAAGCTCAGGGCTTCGCCGCGCTTTCGATAAAGAGTTCATACTCGTTCTTTGTTTCGAAGCCTGATTCCGTTTCCATGACGGCAGGGACCGGAAAAAATGACGGTATGGATGTCCGTCTGCGATCGAATTGAT
>CADBNX010000034.1 GCA_902796115.1 uncultured Eubacteriales bacterium | reverse complement strand
GCGCACCATCTGCTGCAGAAAACCGTTGCCCGTAAAAAACAGCCTGAGCTCGTCCGCCGTGCGCTCGAAGCGGATTTCCTCCACCTCACGCACACGGCTTTTTTTGGTGCGGCTCACCGTGAAGGCCGAAAAATCGTGCCTTCCCTCCAGCAGCCGCGCGGCTTCCCGCATCCGCGCCATATCCAGGTTTTCCAGCGCGCGCACCACATAGCGGCGTTCGAACAGCTCCGTTTCCCCGCTCACCCACAGGCGGTACAGGTAGGTTTTCCTGCGGCAGCTCAGCCGGGCGTGGAAGCGCGCGTCCGCTTCCTCCAGGCCGACCAGCGCGATATCCTCCGGCAGGAAGCGCGCGATCTCGGCGGCCATTTTCCCCGTCGGCATCGCCGTTGCCGCCCGGAAGGAGCAGACCTGCCTCCTCGCGTGCACCCCGGCGTCCGTTCTGCCGCTCGCGTGCAGCTCCACGCTCTGCCGCAGCAGCCTCGTCAGAAGCGTTTCCAGTTTTGCCTGCAGCGTGTTTTCCGTATTTCCCTGACGCTGCCAGCCGCAGTACCGGGTTCCGTCATAGGCCAGGGTCAGCCTGTAATTCTTTTCCTCCGCCATGCGTTCGTTTCCCTCCCGGGCGTATTTTTGACTTGAAAAAAAAGCGGTTTTCGGTTATAATCATGGCAATGCTTCTAAGCCAGCAGGATAACAATCTGACATCAGAAAGGGACTGTCATGTTTTTTACCGGAATCGACATCGGCGGCACCACCGTCAAAAGCTGCATCATGAATGACGCGGGCCGCATCGTATATCAGAGCACCATCGGCACCGTCAAGGGGGATCCGGAAACGCTGGCACGCAACATCGTACTGTCGCTTTCCGGGTTCCGCAGCCCCATCTCCGCGATCGGGATCTCCTGCGCGGGGCGGGTCAACACCCTCACGCATATGATCACCGCGGCCAATCTGCAGTGGCGGAACGTGCCGTTTGAACTCATCATGGAAAACATCGCAGGCTGCCCGGTCGCGGCGGATAACGACGTGTCCGGCGCACTGCGCGCGGAAAGCCGCGTGGGCGTGTGCGTGGGCGAAACCGACGTGCTGTACGTGTCGCTCGGCACGGGGATCGGCGGCGCGGTGCTGATCAACGGGGAAAGCTACCGCGGGTACGACAACACCGGCATCGAGATCGGCCACATCATCACGCACGCGGACGGCCTGCCCTGCACCTGCGGCGGCAGGGGCTGCTTCGAGCAGTACGCTTCCTCCACCGCGCTGAAAATGCGCTCCGGCGTGCCCACCAGGGAAGTATTCCGCCAGGTCCGCGCCGGAAATCCGGAAATGACCCATATCCTGGATAATTACGTGCACGAGCTGTGCATCGGCCTCGCGGGGCTCATCCGCGTATTCAGCCCGCACATGGTGGTGCTCGGCGGCGGCATCGGCAGCGCCGGGGAGATCCTGCTCACCCGCGTGCGCCGGGAGCTGAGCGAAAACTGCGCCAGCATCCCCTATGAGCCGCTGCCCATCATCGAATCCGCCAAGCTCGGCAACACCGCCGGCTCTGTGGGCGGCTGCTTCCTGGCGGGCGATCTGATGGGCGTGCCCATCCAGGTGAACGGCGAACTGGAAATCCGCAAAAAACCGGAATTTTAGGATAACGCTGATTTCATGCGGCGGTCGGATCGCGAGCAGATTTTTCGTCCTGATGAAGGTGAATGGAGGGAGGCGCAGCAGCGCTGCGTTGACCGGAATGAAGCAAAATCAGGGCGGAAAAGATGCCGCAAGACGTCGCCGCTGCGTTAATCAGCGTTTCCTCAGTTTTCCGCCTCCAGCCTCTCCACGGCCTTTTCCATCACCGGCACCGCGTCCCGCAGCATTTCCGAAACCGTTTTGCCCTGATCCTTCATCAGAAGGCAGGGCTCTTTTCCTGTCAGGAAAACCAGCCGCGGATCCGTGCCCGCCACGGCGGTCACAAGGCGCTGCGGGTCCTCGGGCACGTCCAGGTGAAACAGCACGCCGTCGCGCGTACTGTTCACGCGCAGCGCGCCCAGCCGCGAGGCCAGCGCGCGCAGATGCGACACTTCCACCAGGTTCATCACGGGATCCGGGATCGTGCCGAAGCGGTCGATCATCTCGTCCACCACGTCGCTGCGGTCCTCCTGGCCGCGGATGGCGGCGATGCGCCGGAAAACCTCCATGCGCTGCCGCTCGTCCGATACGTATTCCGTGGGCAGATAGGCGTTCAGCTTCAGATCCATCCTGGTTTCCGCGCGCTTCTTCTTCCGCCCGGGCATCACTTCCTCCACCGCTTCCTCAATCATTTTGCAGTACAGGTCATACCCGACCGCGGCCACGTTTCCGCTCTGTTCCGGTCCGAAAATATTGCCGGAGCCCCGGATCTCCAGGTCGCGCATCGCGATGCGGTACCCGGAGCCGAAGGCCGTGAAATCCCGGATCGCGTTCAGCCGTTTTTCCGCGGTTTCCGAAAGCATTTTATCCTGTTTGACCGTAAAATAGGCGAACGCGGTCCGCGTGCTCCTGCCCACCCTGCCGCGCAGCTGATACAGCTGGCTCAGGCCGTACCGGTCCGCGTCGTACACGATCAGCGTATTCGCATCCGGCACGTCCAGTCCGTTCTCGATGATGGTGGAACACAGCAGCACGTCGTATTTGTGGTCGTAAAAATCCAGCATCACGTTTTCCAGCTGCCTTCCCTCCATCTGCCCGTGCGCCACGGCGATGCGCGCTTCCGGCAGCAGGTTCCGCATGCGCGCGGCGAACTGCTCGATATGCTGCACGTGGTTGTACAGGAAATACACCTGCCCCTGCCGGGCGATCTCCCGGTTCACCGCGTCCCGCACCAGCGCGTCGCTGTACTCGGTCACATAGGTCTGCACCGGATAGCGTTCCTCGGGCGGGGTCTGCAGAAGGCTCATGTCCCGGATCCCGATCATGGACATATGCAGCGTCCTCGGGATCGGCGTGGCGCTCAGGGTCAGCACGTCCACCTGCGTTTTGTAGTGCTTGATGCGCTCCTTGTGCGTAACGCCGAAGCGCTGCTCCTCGTCCACCACCAGCAGTCCCAGGTCCTTGAAGCGCACGTCCTGGCCCAGAAGGCGGTGCGTGCCCACGATCACGTCCAGCTTTCCCTCCGCCAGGTCCCGCAGGATCTGGTGCTGGGATGTGCTGTTCTTGAACCGGGAAAGCACCTCGCTTTTCACCGGAAAATCGCGGAAACGCTTCTGGATCGTGTAAAAATGCTGCTGTGCCAGGATGGTCGTCGGGCACAGGATGGCCGCCTGCTTGCCGGACATGATGCACTTGAACACCGCGCGCAGGGCCACCTCGGTTTTTCCGAACCCCACGTCGCCGCACAGAAGCCGGTCCATGTTCACCGGGCGCTCCATATCGCGCTTGATATCCTCCACCGCGCTTTCCTGATCCGGGGTCAGCGCGTAAGGGAACGCGTCCTCGAATTCCGCCTGCCAGGGGCTGTCCTTCGCGAACGCG
>CADBNX010000033.1 GCA_902796115.1 uncultured Eubacteriales bacterium | reverse complement strand
GGCGGCTACGCTGCCTATGCCCGCAGCGGTTTTTTCCAGCTGGTTCTCGTAGCGCTGCTGACCCTGAGCCTGATTCTGCCTTCTCTCTCGCTGTGCGGGAAATCGCGGCGGGTGCGAGTCCTGTGCACGCTTGTCGCGCTGCTCACGGCAGTCATTGACGGTTCCGCCTTTTTCCGGGTACGGCTGTATATCGCGGTCTATGGCCTGACCGTGCTGCGCGTGGTGACCCTGTGGGGGATCGGCGTCATTCTTCTGGCCCTGCTCACGGCGTTTGGCAAAGCCCTGCGTCCCGCGCTGCGGGTCTGCCCGATCATCGCGGCGGCGGTCCTGATCAGCTGGACCGCCCTGAACTGGATGAATCCGGATCGCCTCGTCGCGGAAAACCTGGCAGCCAGATACAATGCCGCAGCCCCCGCGGTCTCTGCCGCGGACCGGGACCGTGCCATCCGCACGCTGGCATCGGATAACTGGTGGAGTCCGAACTATTACGCGGCTTTTGAAAAAATCGCGGATCCCGCCGCCAGGGCCGACGCGCTGCGCATGCTCGATGAGCGCGGCGCGCAGACCGACGATGCGGGACACGCTTTCCGGGATCCGCCCGTATACGACTGGAACCTGAGCTTTCTGAAGCTGCCCGCGCGGGATGCACCCGCCGATCAGCCGGGATCCGTTCCGGAAGAGGAAGCCGGACACGGCCGCGCAGACCCTGCAATAACGGAGGAATGAGCATGAAAGTACTGGACCTTCCCACGCCCGCGCTGATTGCGGATGCGGACATCATCTCAGACAATATGCGCCAAATGGCGGAACTTCTGCGCGGCAGTTCTCTCAAACTCCGCCCGCACTACAAGTCCCACAAATGCGCCGCCCTGGCTCACCGTCAGATCGCGTCCGGCGCCATCGGCATGACCTGTGCCAAGCTGTCCGAAGCGGAGGATCTCATTTTCAGCGGAATCGATGACGTACTTCTCGCCAACCAGGTCACGGATCCGGAAAAGATTGCCCGTCTGGCGTGGCTGGCAAGGCTCTGCCGTCTGACCGTGTGTGTGGATAACGCGGAGAACGCCATGGCGCTCTCCCGGGCCGCCGGATACGCGGGCAGCACCGTGCACTGCCTTGTTGAATACGACATCGGCATGAAGCGCTGCGGGCTCCGCACCGCGGAAGCGTACCTTGACGCGGCAGAAACGGTTCTGCGCCTGCCGAATCTTGTCTACGACGGCATCCAGGCTTACGCGGGATACGCTTCCCACACACCTTCCGAATCCGTGCGTGAAAGCATGACCCGGGAAAACGAGAATCGCGTGGCCGCGCTGAGAAACGCCCTGCGGAAGCGGGGCATCGGCGTTCGCACCATATCGGGCGGCAGCACGGGTACCGCCGCTTTCAAAGCGTCCGGCGGCGTATATACCGAGCTGCAGGCCGGAAGCTATCTGTTTCTGGATTCCACTTACGCGCAGCTGTCCCTTCCGTTCCGGAATTCCCTGTACGTACTCTCGTCCGTGGTAAGCAGAAATGAGGACGCCGTGATCCTGGACGCCGGTGTCAAAAGCCTCGGCGCGGATCAGGACGATCCCGTCCTGCTGGACAGGCAGGGCCGCAGGATCCCGGGACGCTGCGAACTGAACGAGGAACACCTGAAGCTCTATGACAGCCCGTGGAAGCCCGCCCTCGGAGAAAAAGCGCTCATCATCCCCGGCCACTGCTGCTCCACCGTCAATCTGTACGATCACCTGACGCTCTTTCACGGCGACGCGGTCACCGAACGCCTCGAGGTGTCATCCCGCGGCAAATCGCAGTAACCGTCGAAGGCAGCTCTTGCATCCTCCGGCTGAATGGTTATAATAAGGATGTTATCCTTAGCTAACAGAGCGCGGGATACGAGGGCGGCCCGTCCCTCCTATCCGCGCGTTTCGCAGGCAGGAGCAGAGGAAAGGCGGTTCTTTTATGTTTGACAAACGGCTGATGAAGCTCTGTCCCGAGAGCAGGCGGTATATCGCCGGGAATATCCTGTTTCAGTGGCTGGAATTGGTCATGAACGCCGTGATGATCCTGACGGTCGCAGGCATGGTGCAGCAGCTGTATCTGCAAAGCAGGAAGCTGCAGGAAATGCTTCTGCCCTTCCTGGTGATCCTCGGCACGATCGCGCTGCGGTTCGGCACGGCAAAAGCCGCGGTCCGCATGAGCTATCTGGCGTCCCGCACCGTGAAGCAGAAACTGCGGGAACTGATTTACGGCAAACTGCTGCGGCTTGGCATGAGTTACCGCGAGCATGTGACCACCGCGGAACTGGTGCAGGAATCGGTCGAAGGCGTGGATCAGCTGGAAAGCTATTTCGGGCAGTATGTACCCCAGTTTTTTTATGCTTTCATCGCGCCCGTCTGCCTGTTCTTCCTGTTCGGGCTGCTCGGTTCCTGGAGAGTAGCCGCGGTTTTGCTGATCTGCGTGCCGCTGATCCCCGCCGCCATCGTCGTGGTACAGAAGATCGCCAAAAAGCTGCTGGCAAAATACTGGGGACAGTACACGAAACTTGGCAGTACATTCCTGGAGAACCTGCAGGGCATGACCACCCTGAAAACCTATCAGGCGGACGAATTCAAAAATCAGCAGATGAACGGCGAATCCGAGCACTTCCGGAAAGTCACGATGGCGGTGCTTACCATGCAGCTCAATTCCGTCACCATCATGGATTTCGTTGCCTACGGCGGCGCGGCGCTGGGGATCCTGCTGGCCGCGAAAGCGTTTGCCGCAGGCGAAATCCCGCTTGCCTCCTGCATCGCCATGATTCTGCTCTCCGCCGACTTTTTCCTGCCCATGCGCCGTCTGGGCAGCTATTTCCACGTGGCCATGAACGGCATGGCAGCCTCGGACAAGATTTTCCGTTTCCTCGGCGAGGAGGAGCCGCCGGAGAGAACGGAGCGGGTCACGGGCACGGACATCGCGCTGGAGCACGTATCCTTTTCCTATGAGGAAGACCGGGAAGTGCTGCATGACGTCAGCATCACGATTCCCGCGGGAAGCTTCGTCGGCATTGTGGGAGAAAGCGGGTGCGGAAAGTCCACCGTCGCGTCCCTGATCATGGGAAAGAACACCGCAGGCAGCGGAAGGGTGACCGTCGGAGGCAGGGAGATCGCTTCCCTGTCGGAAGAGAGCCTGATGAAGCATATCGCGTATCTGGGCTTCAGCAGCGTGTTTTTCAAGGGAACCGTACGCGGCAATCTGCTTCCGGCAAAACCGGATGCCTCGGATGAAGAGCTGCTCCGGGTGCTGGCGCAGTGTCAGCTGACGGATTTTCTCTCCGCACAGCAGGGCCTCGATACGATGCTGACGGAGAACGCGGGCAATCTTTCCGGCGGACAGAAGCAGCGCCTCGCGCTGGCCCGGCTGCTGCTGCATGATCCGGATGTGTTCATATTCGACGAAGCCACCAGCAACATCGACGTGGAAAGCGAGGAAGCCATTCTCTCGCAGATCCGTGCGCTGGCCGGCCGCAAAACGGTCATCATGATATCCCATCGTCTGGCCAATGTGGTAAACGCCGACAGGATCTGGTGCATGTCCGAGGGCCGCGTCACGGAAGAAGGAAAGCACGCGGACCTGCTCAAAAAACAGTCCGATTACGCGCGCCTGTGGGAAACCCAGCAGGCGCTGGAACAATACGGAAAGGAGGCGGTATAGGATGAAGCGCAGCAAAGCCGCGGTCCTCTTCCGTCTGATCCGCCTGGTAAAACCGCTGACAGGACGCATGATATTTGCCGTCTGCGCGGGAACGCTGGGCTTTCTCTGCGCGCAGTTCATTCCCATTCTGGGCAGTCTCGCCGTTCTGCACGGCCTGAACCTGCCTGCCCCGCTGTCCCTGCGGACGGTCCTGATCCTGCTGCCGGTTCTGGCGCTGGTACGCGCCGTACTCCGCTATGCCGAGCAGCGCACCAACCACTACATCGCCTTCACGCTGCTCGCCATCGTCCGGGACCGGGTTTTCCGGGCGCTGCGCCGGCTCTGTCCCGCCAAACTGGAAGGCAGGGACAAGGGAGACCTGATTTCGCTGATCACCTCGGACATCGAACTGCTGGAGGTGTTCTATGCCCATACCGTCTCCCCGATCTGTATCGCCTTCCTCGTTGAAACGCTGATGTGTCTGTTCATCGGTTCCTTTCACTGGAGTCTCGGCCTCATGGCGCTTGCCGCGTACCTTGCTGTGGGCGTGGCGCTGCCACTGATCATTTCCGGACGCAGCGGCACCCTGGGGGATGAGCTCCGGGGGCAGGCCGGAGAAATGTCCGCTTTCATGCTGGAAAGCATCCGCGGGCTGGATGAAACCATCCAGTACCACGGCGGGGAAACCCGGCTGAAAAAGCTGACGGAAAAAACAAAAGCCCTGTCGGACAGGCAGGGGCACCTGAACCGTCTGACAGGTACAAACGCCGCGCTGGCCAATACGATGATTCTCTTTTTTGACGCGGTGATGCTTTTCCTCTGCGCGGCCCTGTACGCGTCGGGAGCGGTCGGTTTCGACGGTTTCCTGATCCCTCTGACGGCGCTCATGTCCTCTTTCGGCCCGGTATC
>CADBNX010000032.1 GCA_902796115.1 uncultured Eubacteriales bacterium | reverse complement strand
TACCTGGCGATGCAGCATGCCTTTTATCTGGCCGGGCACTGGCTTGCCCTGCGGCTCGGCTTTACACCGTTTTTGCCGAAGATCGCTTTGGATGACAGGATCCCGATCGTATCGGTCTTCATCATTCCGTACATCTGGTCATACGTTTACTGGGCGATGGGACCGATGGCCGTCTCCAAATGTGAAAAAGCGCATTTTGCCGATTATATGGCCGCGAACCTCGTTGCGTGCGCGGCGGGTGTGCTGGTCCTCGCTTTTTTCCCGACCTATATGGACAGGGTCGCCGAAGGTCTGTTCTCAATCCCCGGCAACCCGACGTTTTTTGATCGTCTGCGTATGTTCTGGTATTCGCTGGACGGCTCAGAGACGGCGTATAACCTTCTGCCGAGCTTCCACTGCATCAACAGCACGCTTTGTTATCTGGGTGTCGCCGGACGAAAAGAGATCCCCGTATGGTTCAGGGTCTATTCCGCTGTGACCACGGTTTTGATCTATGCTTCCACCGTATTCGTCAAGCAGCACTATTTTTTGGATGTCGTTACCGGCACGGCGCTTGCGATGGCGGCATATTTCGTTTGCGTGCATTTCCGCTGGGGAAGGATGTTCGCGCATGTCGGACGTCTGTATGCCGAACGGATGGCCCGAAAGCCGCGCAGCTGACGGGGGTTCAGCCGGCACAGGCATGACAAAACGCGCCCGCGCGCGTCGGATCGGCATCTGTCCTTTCACCACGCTGTCCGGGGAGCGCTTCGGACGGCAGTCGTTTTGCGCAGTGCGCCGTGCGGCGTATGGAGGGAAGAGGGAACGCGTGCCGCGAAGGTGCGCGGAGCGGGAAGCGCGCGGGCCGCTCCTTTTATGGGACGGACAGTACGCTCCCGATGCCGGCTGTGACCGTAACAAGATAAGTCGTTCCTTCCCGGAGCTTTTCCGGAAGGGCCGACGCCCACCTGATTTCTCCGATTACGGGATAAACCGCTGCTGAGGAGCCAGCTTCGGCTGTAAAGCGGAATGAATACGTGTGCCCGTTCAGCCTGTTTGCCAGAATGATATTCCGATGGGACGACAGGATGCCCAGATCAGCGGGCCGGTCCGGATACACCAGGTCCCCTGTGATCTGGGTGTCCATTTCTCCCAGTCTGATCATGGGATTGGGTACGTTCCCGTATTCACCGGCAAACACGATCCTGGCGTAAATCGCTGTGCCGGATGGCCATTCCTTCAGGCGGACGTGCTGATCCGCGTATCGCATCGCGCCGGGATCGACTGTTATTTTCCCTGCCGCCGATTCCTCATCCGTAAGCCCGACCTGGCAGACGGGGAAGCCGCTTTCCCGCACGATCATCCACGCAAGCGGCCTGCCGTTGGCGGATGAGAAACGGATGGCCGCTTTACCGTGCTCATAGGCGGCGCGGACATTCGTGTCAATGATCTCAAAATAGGTGAAGCGGCTGTACGTATTCCCGTCCGTCAGCCGCGCTTTGTACATTCCGGGCGCGGCACAGCAGTCTGAAACGTCGATCTGATACCCGGACTGCGGCAGCGGGATCGTCCGGATCGCCTCTCCGTCTCTGTAAAGCTGCATTTCCGAGAAATTGCCTTTCCGGTAATCGATGCGGATGAGCGAGCCGGCCGAGAAGACCGCCCTGTCCCCGGCAAACGTGACGATATCGTCATTGTATATGTATGGGTACGCTGCCCATTCGAACACGCCTTTGACACGCTCCCATTTCGCAGGATCAAACGAATCCCCGGACGTGTGCGGCGCGACGCACCGGTAGAGGTTCTCGCCGAGGGATACATATTGGATCGGTACGCGCTGATATGACGTGCCCGAAGTCCAGCGCGGCACTTCCTCCCATTTGTCCGCGCTGAAGCTGCTGTCCCGGTTTCCGGTTTTGCAGCGCCAGAAGGTTCTCTCTTCCACTCCGTCGAAATACGCAAAATCGCCTTCGCTGTACAGGTTTTCATCGCCGAGCAGGACAAACGGAGACGGTCTGTAATGCGTATTGCCGTGTATTTTCCGGTATCTGCACCATACCCCGCCGGGTGCTTTGGTGCGGTCCGCGATCTCTTTCACGCTCATGACGGTGCGGCGGATCGGGGCCGTGTGCTCGGACAGCGTGACGGTTCTGATGCTGCCGTCATCATTCCTTGCGATCTCGGTGATGATCGCCACATGCCCTTTCTCGGAAAGCACGTCGCCTGGTTCGAGATTCCGCACATCCTGGTTTTCCAGCTCGAAGAAACTGTCACGGCAGGTGCGGTACTGCCAGGAATCGAACCGCACATTCGTTCCGAGGCATGTGGCCGTAAAGCCGCTGCACACGGAGCCGAAATAGCAGCTGCAGTTGACGCCGTGATAGGTAATACCGTAAGCGCTTTTGCTGTTTGCTTCGCTGCAGTTTTCGGTATAGAAAAGGGAGTGGATATCGTGGACTGCCGTCATAAACGTGTGGATGGACACATCGATTCCGACAAACCGCATATACTCCTTCACGGATGAGTAGGGCACACCGGTGATTTCCACGCCCGCTTTCCTCGGACCGAAGCCGTCGATGACGTCCGCTTTGGGCGTCCATTTGAGTTCGGCCATCTGAAGTCCCTGTCTGTATACGTTCAGGTGCGCTTCGTCGGCAAATCGGTTATCGGCTGTATACGGCATTTTCATTTCCTCCTGTTATGCTCCGGCTGTCAGGAACGGCTGATGCATTCTTTCATACGCACATCCGGCCGCGGATGGGGTGTTTCGAAGCCGGCGGTGTCCTGCGCCCGGTTCACATTGTGATAGTATAGTAAAAGGTAATGACTATGTCAAATCCCGGAACACACGGCGGAAAATGGAACGGGATTTCAAACATCCGGGAGCGCACTTTTTTCCGGCCCTCATGCTGCACGGCACCCGAAATGAAGAAAGCCGCCCCTTTTCGGGGCGGCCTGGCGATGAACACGCGGCTGTTTACTGCCACGGGGTGTAGAAACGGCATACGGTCAGCAGCCTGCCGTCCTCATCAAAGGTGACCTTCACATTGAAGGAGGCGAAGCCGATGCCTTCGTTTTCCTGCTCCGTGGAGAACTCCACCATGAATTCCGCGTCCGTCATGACCGTCGCTTCGTCCAGGATTTCGCCACTTGCCGGGTCGATTCCGTCCTCGAAGGTAAAGTTGTCGGCAAATTCAGCTTCTGCGGTACCGATATCGATCCACAGGTTGTCCTCATCCTGCAGGATTTCCCAGTCGCCGTCTTCGGTTTCATACAGCACCAGGTTATCGGAGTCTTCGTTCAGAAGGTACACGCCGTCCTCTTCGGATACGGACTGAAGGAAAATGGCTTCTCCCTCGTATTCCAGCACGTCGCCCGCTTTGAGGCCTTCGATATCGCCGCCGTCAAACAGCACGGGCCGCAGAAGCCGCATGGTGACGACGCCGTCTTCGCTGTAATCATCGATCAGCGCGGTATAGGTCCGGCCGGGAAGCTGATCCTCGCTGACTTCGGGGTAACTGTACGCGTGCAGCACGCGGGGGCTGTTCAGACCGTCCTTGTCGGTAAAATCAAAATCGCGGACGGCATCGACGGTGACCTCTCCCTGCGGGTTCTGCCAGATATAAACCAGCTTGTAGGAAGGCAGGGCATCGGGATAAACAACGGTGGCTTTGGCCAGGAAGCAGTGATTGGTGCCGGCGACGACCTGGCTGCCCAGATAGGCGACGGGCTCATAGCTTACGCCCATCAGCTTTCCGGTCGCTTCGTTGAAAAGGGCGGTCATATCTTCAGTCAGGGAAGCGCTTTCGGCTACGCTCCAGCCGCCCAGGGACATTTCGGCCATCGCGCTGCCCGCGGCCAGCATCATGAGTACCAACAGGATCGAAACGATTTTCTTCATATCTTTTTCCTTCCTCCGCTTCTGCGGATGTTCAAGCTTTTGGGGGAAGCATGTATTGCTTCCAAGTATTGATACGCAGGAAAGGGACAGACGGCAGTATTCGGGAAAGATTTCTTTGCGCCGGGAAAAGGATCATTTCGACCCGGGTTTTACCTGATCCGGAACGCCGCGCAGCCGAGCGCGGGAATGACCGCTTTCCTTCCGGTTACCGGCACCGGATCGCCCTTCTCGTCGAAGGCGGACAGGGGCGTTTCGCTCATCCCGATTTCGATATCCCGATGCCGGAAATTGGCGAACAGCTGGATCACTTCGCCGTTTTCATCCTGCCAGCAGGAGGAGAGCACCTCGCCGCAGGCGTATGTGCTGCCGTCGCGGCGGGTCATCTCAAAAGTACCGGGTTGGGAGAAAGCGGGAGTGGGGAGCATCCGGCCGCCGATCAGGAAGCGGTTGGCGGGGCCGCGGCGCATCGCGTTCAGGTTCCTCGTCAGTTTTTTGACCGGCGCCTGGCGCGGGCCGGGATGCAGCCAGGAGAGGCCCCAGTCGTAGTGGATCTCCCCGCCGGATTTGAGCACCAGCGTCAGCGCGTTTCCCGAAATAAAGGAAAAAGCAAGGGCAAACAGGATGGAATCCGGGTTGGCGGCCCGTTCGATCCAGTTGTCCACGCCTGCCTGATTGCCCATATAGTTGACGGTGTATTCGTGCAGTACATAACTGTACGCCGGCACGATTTCGCCCATAGGCAGGTTGGATTGCCAGCGAAGGTCATTCAGATACAGCTCGCCGCAGTAATAGTCCGCCGCACCTGCTTCCGTTCCGATAACCGGATGGCGGCCGGTGTTCTTCGCCTCCAGATGATTCATCCCGGAATACAGGGCCTTCATGGCGTGGGTATTCCAAACGCCGAAACACGGAGGGTGCCGATGATTTTTGCTGTAGCAGGGGTAGGCCATTCCGCCGTGGTGCTGGTCAAAATACTGGATGTAATCGACCTGCGCATCCAGTATATGCTGGCATTGATCCATGGCGATATCCCTTGTCTGCCGGCAGGAACAGCACATGGTGAAGCCGGTGCGGATGTTTCCGGCGGGGCGTTCAATAAACGCTCCGTCCGGATACAGGCACATCGCGTCCGTCAGGCCGTGTACTTCCCGGTAGCGGGTCATGTCATATTCCGGAACGAGGTTATGGTGCTCCGTCCAATGGAGACCGCTGCAATAGAGACCGACATAATGCCGGCTGGCATGCATTTTTTCCACAAACTCATCAAACATGTCCTCGCCGCCGTAGGGAGGCCAGACAAAGGGGGGAGCCCAGGGTGCGGAACCTTCCCAGTAGGGGAGAAGCGCCATGACGGACGATTCGGTTTCTTCGCTCAGATCGTCCAGATATTTGACGGCCTGCACGTAAGGGAAGAACTCGTTGGGACCCATATAACCCGTCCCGCGGACGCTGCGCGGCGGATACACGATTTCAAGCGGCGATGCATACACCCAGTCGGGAATTTTCGGATTGCTGCGCAGCTTGGGCGGAAGCGGAAACGAGCCGCTTTCCAGGAACTGCCGGTATTCTTCCGCGGCGTCCGTCCACGTGCCGCCGACAGGACGCACAACAACGGGGTAAGGCTGCCGCCAGCTTTGTTCCGGCGCGACGCAGGGGAATGCACCGATGCACAGCCAGATCCCCGAATCGGTCGGCTGCGGCCAAATCACTTTCGGAATGCCCGCTGTGTCATGTGCCGCGACGTACAGGCCGGCTTCTCCTTCCAGATAAGCCATGTACTGCATGCTGATATAGCCCGGGTAAAACGTGTCTGTAAGATCCCGGGCATTTGTGCCGGAAACGGGCAGCGCGCGTATCCTGCGTGCGTCATGGATCAGCATGCCTTCTTCCCGGGGAGAAAAGATGCTGCCTTTTCCGCCGTTGTCCCTGAGCTTGGAAGAAACATATACGCAGGGACAGAAAAAGCTTTCGATGTAATGGGCCGTCCCGTTCTCAATGTCTGCGGTATAGGCAAGGCCCTGTTCCTCAGCATCGATCCGGACGGTGACTCCAAGCCCCGGAAAACCGCTGAAACGGTCCGCGATAACGGAAATTTGATCTTCCTGCCGGATGACCCGACAGACGGCATCGCGGTCACTGAGAATGGAAAAAGACCCGTCATCGCGCAGGATCCGGAGAACAAAGAGCGCGTCATTTGTTTCTTTCCGCAGTATTTCTTTTCGATTGCCTGCCGCTTTGTGAACGAAGGACACAAGCGCTCCGTTTTTTCCGGAAAGAACCGCATCGTAGACGCTTTTCCGGATCATGATGCTTTCCATTTCTTTGCACCCTCCTGAATCGTCATCCGTCAGCGCTGGCGCTGACGGATGAGGTTCGGAACATCTGGGAAAGTCTGCTGCCGAAAAGGTTTTTCAGGTTCGGCTCAACCGATCCGTACCGCGAGGCAGCCGAGGGCGGGAACGATCGCTTTCCTGCCGTTTACCGGCACGGGATTGCCTTTCTCATCGAAGGCGGAAAGGGGCGTTCCGCTCATACCGATTTCAATATCCCGATGCCTGAAATTGGCGAAGAGCTGGATGACTTCGCCGCTTTCGTCCTGCCAGCAGGAAGAGAGCACTTCGCCGCAGGTGTATTTGCTGCCGTCACGGCGGGTCATCTCAAAAGTACCGGGTTGGGAGAACGCGGGAGTGGGGAGCATCCGGCCGCCGATCAGGAAGCGATTGGCGGGACCGCGGCGCATCGCGTTCAGGTTCCTCGTCAGCTTTTTGACCGGCGCCTGGCGCGGGCCGGGATGCAGCCAGGAGAGGCCCCAATCATAATGGATCTCCCCGCCGGATTTGAGCACCAGCGTCAGCGCGTCGCCCGCGATGAAGGAATAGGCGAGGGCGTGCAGCAGCGAATCCGGGTTTTCCGCCCGGCTGATATTGAAATCGACGCCGCACTGATTGCCCATGAAATTCGACGTGTATTCATGCAGCACATAGCTGTACGCGGGGACCGGTTCGCCCAGGCCCAGGTTCGCATGCCAGCGGAGATCGTTGAAGTACATTTCTCCGCAGTAATAGTCGCCCGGCGCGCCTTCGGTACCGATGAGGGCGCTGCTTTTTCCGTGCTCCGCGATCATGCCGTTCATATGGCGGTAGATTTCCGTCATCGCTTCCGTACTCCAGATACCGAAGCAGCCTGGATGACCGTGGTTCTTGCCGTAGCACGGATACGCTTCGCCGCCCATGTGCTGATCAAAGTACTGCACATAATCCACGTTCGCATCCAGGATATGCGACAGCTGATCGTACGCGATCTCTTTTGTGGGTTCGCAGGCGCAGCACATGGTATAGCCCGTCCGGATGGTGCCGCAGACGCCCGGCTGCAGTTTTCCGTCCGGAAGGCGGCACATGGTTTCCGTCAGGTGACGGTTTTCGCGGTAGCGGATCTGATTGTAGGACGGCACCAGGAAATGCTCGTCCGTCCAGTGGAGGCCGGAGCAGTAGAGCGCGATCAGGTTTTTCCGCTGGTGCAGGCCTTCCACAAAATCGAGGAACATGTCCTCTCCGCCGAACGGGGGCCACACAAAGGGCGGCGCCCATGGAGCGGTTCCCTCCCAGTAGGGCAGGAAAGCCATGATTTTTGAATCGGTGTCTTCCTCAAGATCATCCAGATATTTGAGCCCCTTGACATACGGAAAGAATTCGTTCGGGCCCATATAGCCGGTGCCGCGGACAGAGCGGGGCGGATAGATCACCACCAGGGGGGATTCCTTGATCCAGGACGGCATGTCGGAGTTTTCACGCACTTTCGGCGGAAGCGGGAAATCACTTTTCTCAACGAAAGAACGGTAAATTTCCGCCGCGTCTTCCCATCCGCCCTTCAGGGGACGGATTTCAATGGGAAAATCCTGCGCCCAGATGCTTCCCGGGGCCACGCAGGGGAAGAGACGGATATCCAGCCGTGCGCCTTCCTCCCAGGCATAGGGGGCGATCTGTTTGGGAAGACCCTTGGTATCCCTCGCGCCGAAATACAGTCCTTCCCGCCCGGTGAGATACGCCATATACTGCATGTTGACGTAGCCCGGATACAGATCGAGCCGTGCGGAAGCATCCCGGATATCCGTGCTGTGCAGACGCTTGCCTCTGGCGGAGTCAATACGATCCAGCAGGACGCCTTCCGCGTGCGGCCAGAAGATTTTTCCGTCGCCGCCCGTACCCTGCAGTTTTTCCGTCACCTGCACGCAGGGGCAGCACAGCGTATCCACAAAACACGCGGTTCCGTTGTCGATCTTTGCCGTGTAACGCAGTCCATCCTCCTCCGCCGCGACACGGATCTCAGCGCTCAGTTCCGGAAAGCCCGGGAAGCCTGCTGCGCCGATCCGGCATCCGTTTTCTTCCTCACGCACCGAAACGGCCGCGCCCGCGTCCGTAAGGAAAAAGAAGCGGCCTTCCTCATTCATCAT
>CADBNX010000031.1 GCA_902796115.1 uncultured Eubacteriales bacterium | reverse complement strand
GCGGAAACATCGTCCGCCAGTGCGGTGCATCCCAGCAGCGCGGCCGCGAGTACCAGACAAAGGATGATTCTCAGCAATTTCATATTCGCATCCCCCTCGTTTTTCATTCACACAGTTCGGGTATGGCGCCCTGTCTGTGGTCTGTGGGAATTGTAGCAACGACAAAATTGTATGTCAATTCCGAAACCGGGATGGTGGAAAAAAATACAGAACAAATACAGACTTTACCGCCGGAGCGGCTTTTCGAGGGAAGTTTTCCCTGTACAAATCCACCGAAGCATGGTACAATTCCAGAAAACAGCATTGGAGGGGGAAGCAATGAAATCTGCTGAGAGTTTTTTTCGCTGGGCTTTTGATACCCGCGCGGAATCCGTACTGAAGCTGTACCGGGGAGAAATGGTTTCGCCTGAGAAAATGTTCCTGAGCTTCTGCTCCCATGATCCCGCGTTCGTATCCAACGGGCCCGCGGGCCTGAACGCGTCCATCAAGGGGATCGGATTCCTGCCGAAGGACGAATACCTGGAGGAAACGCTGGCCGCGTATATCGAGCATATCAAAACCTATGTGCCGGGTGACCGGGAATACAGCAGGCGGGGCCTTGCGCTGCTGGTCAAATACATGTACGGCGAGGACGTGCGGGACCGGATCGACTTTTCCAAGGTGGGCAGCCTTGAACTGGCGAAGAAGCATTCCTATGCCAATTATCAGGCAAATCCGGAGGCCACGCTCCTGTTTTACCAGCCGCCGGCCATCTCCTACGAGCTGCGCGGAAAGATGGAGATCTACGATGAAACCGTGAGCGGGAAGAGAGAGATCTACCAGCAGTTCGTCAACGCGCAGCACGATGTGTACCACTCCCCGGATATGTCCTGCTGGCTGACGCGTCCGGCGTATATTTTCCGGATTGAGGAAATATACGACAACTGCGTATCCAAAGACGGATTCGGAGAGAAAATGATTTATCCATATTAAAAATCCCTGCCGTATTCCCGACGCGGGAAACGGCAGTTTACCGACGATGGCGGATACCATGAAAAAAACGAAACTGCTGCTGATCCTTCTGCTGGTGCTTTCCCTGTCCGGCTGCGGCGGGCAGGAAGCGGCCCGCAGGGGGGATGATTCCCTCACCCTGTACATCGGGGAGGTAGGAGCCGCTTTTCCCGTATCCTATATGCCCTGGCAGTCCCGGGACGGCGTCGCGCCCCTTATTTCCAGCATGGTGTATTCGACCCTGCTGGATTACGATGAAACGGAAGACGTTTTCAGGCCGAAGCTGGCTTCCTCTTTCGCGTACCTGGATCAGGATCTCAGACCCATCGAGACTGAGGACGGGAAGGTGGATTACGACCGGCTGGAAGAAATATACGGCGGAAACGACACGGCCTTTATCCCGACGCGTTTCGAGCTGAATCCGGACGCATCCTGGTCCGACGGCGTGCCGGTCACGGCGGAGGACGTCTATTTTACGTTTGATCTGGCGGCCTGCCAGAAGCTGTCCAACCATGCCGGGGCACTGGTTTGGGTGAACGACCTTCTGCACAAATATGACAACAATACGGGCAGGCTGCGCCGCCAGGGCATCTTTACCTACGATCACAACCCCAAAGGATACCCCATCGCGGAGTATGAAAAGGATAGGGTGTTTTACCTGGAAATCAGCAAGGTGCTCGGCGCGATCACACCGCTGGTATCCACGGTGCTGATCCTTCCCCGGCATATCTGGTCCGATATCATTTCGTTTGACAATCCCATCAACAACACCGACCCGTCCCCGGCACTCGGTGAGGCGTACCGCAATCCGGTAGGATGCGGCGCTTTCACGCTGGACACGGCGCAGACCAACGGCCAGGAAATCGTGCTGCGCCGCCGGGAGGATTATTATCTGACCGCGGAGGACGGAGGACCGCTTTATCGGGTGGATACGCTGCGTTTTATCCTTTATCAGGATGTGAACGTGGCGATTTATGCCCTGAAAAAGGGGCATATCGACGTGCTGGACTGCGGCATCAGCGCCAATTACGCTTCCCTGTTCGAGGGACAGAAGGATATCTGCCTGCTGCGGAGCCCAGGCGTATACAGCCAGTGCCTCGTACTGAACCTGAACGCGCCGTCCGACCGCAGGACGGCCGCGCGGGACCGTCTGTCCGATCCGCGGCTGCGCCGCGCCGTCGCGCTGGCCATCGATCAGGAGGCGCTGATCTCAAGCGTGCTCAACGGCGCGGGAAAGCGGATGCCGGCGGGACTGCTGGCGGAGGATTCGGAACTCTACAATCCGGAAGCGGATCTGTATACCGCGCCCCTGGAGGAGAGAGTGCGGGAGGCCAATGCGATCCTGGATGAGATCTGGCCGGAGCGGGACCGGGAGGGATACCGCACAGACGGCGGGAGCCGGCTTTCCTTCCAGGTGCTTGGCTCCCCGGGAGAGCAGGAAACCATCGCCTGCCTGCAGGTGCAGCTGCAGAAAATCGGCGTGGAGCTCCGCTTCGCCCCCAAGGGCAGTTCTCCGGAGAACACGTATCTGTACGCAGGCAACTTCGACATGACGCTGCAGGGCGTGGTGTTCTCGCTGAGCAATATCGATATCATGTATAATTCGCATTTTGTGAACCTGAACCGTTCCTCCAATTACGGACGGCTTTCCGATCCGGCGATCACCGCCGGGATCGGCGCGATGCGCGCGACGCTGAACCGGAACACCAAGTTTGAACTGATCCGTGAGCTGGAAACATACATTGCTCAGAGCTGCTACAAGCTGCCGCTCTACTGCCAGGATGTGCTCTCCGTGGCGAGGACGGACCGTTTCTCTGGCTGGCAGGCGGAAAACGGCGCTACGGCCTTCAATCCGGAAAGCCTGAAAAACCTGCGGTGGGAAAAGGGGGAATGAAGCTGTGAACAAATGGTATGTGATCCGCCGGATCCTGTATACGATTTTCATCTTTGTCATTGTGATGACGCTGAATTTCTTTATTCCCCGGATCGGGGTGGAGGATCCCGCGGAGCGGTATTATCCGCCCCAGGGCGGCATGAGCGATCAGGAATACGCCATCATCAAGCAGATGACGCGCGCCCAGTACGGCTTTGACGTATCCACCTGGCAGCAGTACCTGCGCTATGTGCGGAATCTTCTGCACGGGGATCTGGGCACTTCTTTCCAGGCGGGCTCTCCCAAGGTGGCGGATCTCATTTTTCAGCGTCTGCCCTGGACGCTGGTGCTCTCGGTTTCCAGCCTGCTGATCGGCGTGTGCTGCGGACTGCTGTTTGGCACCTGGGCGGCGTTTCACCGGGGCGGCGCGGCGGATACCGTGCTGATGAACGCGTCGGTCGTGACAACGGCGCTGCCCTCTTTCTTTCTCGCGCTGATCCTTGCGCTGTATATGGGCTTTGAGTGGGAATGGTTTCCGGCGTATACCGATCCCGGTCTGGCGGCGGAGTTTGACTGGTCGCCTGCCGCGATCGCCCGGGTGGCGCACAACGCGGCGCTGCCGGTTCTGTCCATGAGCATCGGCAGCATTGTCAGCTATGCCCAGAGCACCCGGAACAGCGTGATCGCCGTCGCGAACGAGGAGTTCGTCCTGACCGCGCGGGCCAAGGGCATGAAGCGGCGCACCGTCATGTACCGGCATGTGCTCCGGAACGCCATGCTGCCCATCGTGACCAATTTCGGCATGAGCATTTCCGGCCTGATCGGCGGCGCGGTCGTGATCGAGCAGATCTTCAACTGGAACGGCATGGGCACGCTCTTCCTGAACGCGAACAACACCAACGACTATCCGCTGATGATGGGGATCATGCTGTTCCTTTCCGCCTTTACGCTGATCGCGAATCTGATCACGGATCTGTGCTACGGGCTGCTTGATCCGCGGGTGACGGCAGGAGGCGGAAGACGATGAAGAAAACCGGGCGTGTCCTGCGCGGCGTAAAGGATTTCATGCTTGCCGTCTGGCGGCATCCCAAGGGACGGGTGGGCCTGATCGTCGTGGCCATCCTGCTGTTCACGGCCGTATTTGCCCCCTGGATCGCTCCCTATGATCCCTATGACGTGACCCAGCGCGCGGAGAAGGGGCTTTCTCCCTCGTGGCGGCATCTGCTCGGAACGACCATCACGACCGGGCAGGATATTTTTTCCATGCTGCTGTACGGCACCCGCGTATCCCTGCTGGTGGGGCTGATCTCCGGCCTGTGCATCGCGCTGCTCGGATCCCTGATGGGGCTTGCGGCCGGGTATGTGGGCGGCATCACGGATTCGCTGATCATGCGGCTGGTGGATATCCTGCTGGTCATTCCCACGCTGCCCCTGACCATCGTGCTGACGAATCTTTTCGGGAAAAGCTACCTGATGATCATCTTCATTTTTTCGCTGTTCGGATGGCCGGGCCTCGCCAGGGTGATCCGTTCCCAGGTGCTGGTGCTGAAAAACAGCAATTACGTCAAAGCGGCGGAGCTGTACGGCGCTTCCCGGCGGCATATCATGTTCCGCCATATCCTGCCGGGCGTTTCGCATCTGCTGATCATGTCCACCTGCCTGACCAGCGCGGGCATCATGGTGGCGGAAGCCGGGCTGTCCTTTCTGGGGCTGGGCGATCCGACCGCGATCAGCTGGGGCAGGATGCTGGCGGAAGCGCAGTCCGGCGGCGCCCTGCTTTTCGGCCACTGGTGGTGGATCCTGGCACCCGGGATCGGCATTTTCCTTTCGGTCTTTTCCTTTATGCGCATCGGACTGGTGCTGGAGGAGATCTTCAACCCGCGGATGCGCCAGAGCGCGGGCCTTGTGAAGCTGTTCAAAGCGATGCGGGGCACGTATATCCGGGAGGTATTCGACAGCATGAATGAAGAGGAAAGGGAACCCGGCGGGAAAGGGGATGCCGTATGAGCGATGATTTGCTGCGGGTGAGGAACCTGAAAGTGGTGTTTCCCAATCCCCGGGGCGTTGTCAGGGCCGTGGAGGGGATCGATCTGCGCGTCCGCGCGGGGGAATGCGCGGCGCTGGTCGGCGAATCCGGCTGCGGCAAATCCGTGACCTCCCTGGCACTGATGAAGCTGCTCAATACGCCGCCGGCCTTATGGCAGGCGGATGAAATGATGTTTGACGGCAGGGACCTGCTGCGCCTGTCCGAGGAGGAGATGCTCTCTCTTCGCGGCAGGGAGATGTGCATGATTTTTCAGGACGCGCTGACGGCCCTCAACCCCGTCATGACCGTCGGACGGCAGATGGACGAGATCTTCATCCGCCACGGCGGTCTGAGCCGGAAACAGGCCCGGCGCGCGTCCGTCGACGCGCTGAAGCTGGTGGGTGTGCCCTCTCCGGAACGCAGGTGCCTGGATTATCCGCATCAGCTTTCCGGCGGTATGCGCCAGCGGGTGCTGATCGCGATGGCGTTTTCCGTGCATCCGAAGCTGATCATTGCCGACGAGCCCACCACCGCGCTGGATGTGACCATCCAGGCGCAGGTGCTCGAAATCCTGAAAACACTGCAGCGCGAAAACGGCACGGCCCTGCTGCTGATCACCCACGACCTGAGCGTGGTTGCTCATATGGCGGATTCCGTGCATGTGATGTACTGCGGCAAAATGGCGGAGGAGGCGGATACGGGAACGCTGCTCCGGCAGCCCCTGCATCCCTATACCCGGGGACTGATGGCTTCCGTGCCTTCGCTCGGTGAAAAGCACACCCGTTTTTATCAGATTCCGGATCATGTGCCAAGTCCCATGCACAAGCCGGAGGGGTGCTTTTTTCACCCGCGCTGCGCGGTCTGTACGGAGGAATGCCGAAAAAAGATGCCCCCGCTGGTCACACTGCCCGACGGGCGCACGGTGCGCTGCTTTCATCCGTCCGACGGGTCTGACTCCGGAGCGTTACAGGGAAAGGAAGGCTGAAGCACGGCTATGGATCTGGTACGCACAGAAAACCTGAAAGTCCGCTTTCCGCTCCGGGGTCGGGCACCCTTCGCGCCGAAAAAATATGTGGAAGCGGTCAACGACGTTTCCATCGCGATCCCCCGCGGGCAGACCTATGGCCTGGTGGGGGAATCCGGCTGCGGAAAAAGCACGCTGGCAAACGCCCTGCTCGGGCTGCAGAAACCTACCTCGGGGCACGTGTACTTTGACGGACAATGCCTTGACACCGCGGACAGGGAAACCTTCCGGGCGCTGCGCAGACGCATGCAGATGGTGTTTCAGGATCCGTTCTCGGCGCTGAACCCGCGCTTTACGGTGGAAAAGATCCTTCAGGAACCCATGAAAATCCGGGGCGGCATGACGGAGAGTGAGATGCGCGAACGGGTGCTGGACCTGCTCGGCATGGTCGGGCTGTCCGGCGAGGATCTGCCGCGCTATCCCACGGATTTTTCGGGCGGTCAGCGCCAGCGTATCTGCATCGCCCGGGCGATCGCCCTGCGGCCCGATTTTCTGGTCTGCGACGAGCCGGTATCCGCGCTGGACGTTTCTGTGCACGCGCAGATCCTGAACCTGCTGATGGATCTGCAGGAGCAGAGCGGCATGACCTATCTGTTTATATCCCATAACCTGGCGGTGGTCAGGGATATCTGCGCGGACGTTGGGGTGATGTATCTGGGCATGCTGATGGAAACGGGCCCCGCCGACGCGGTGTTTTCCAATCCGCTGCATCCCTACACGCGTTTTCTCCTGTCCGCGGTGCTGGATATGAATCCCGAAAGCTCCCGGCAGCCGATGCTGCTGAAAGGGGAAATCCCAAGCCCCATCGATTTGCCGCAGGGCTGCGCTTTCTGCACGCGCTGCCCCTGCGCGACGGAACAGTGCCGCACGGTCCGGCCGCTCCTGACGGAAGCGGAGAGCGGGCACTTCGCGGCGTGCCACCTGCTGAAAAAGCAGGAACAGGGGTAAGCACGGCGT
>CADBNX010000030.1 GCA_902796115.1 uncultured Eubacteriales bacterium | reverse complement strand
TTCATGTTCCTGCCTCCTCCGGACATCCGTTGCGTCTTCCCGCAGGGGGAAAACGCCATGTATCTGCTCTTCCGTATAATTATACCATAATATTCATCTGAGGGGAAGGAAATCGGAAGATTATCCCTTGACCGCGCTGTCAATGGCGCCCTGAACGAAGTATCGCTGCAGAAACAGGTAAATGAGGATCGGAGGCAGGATGCCCAGCAGCGCGCCTGCCGCAGCCGCATTCAGGTCCGTAGCGCTCTCGGAAAAGAACTGTTTGATGGTCAATGTGATATTGTACATGTTCGACTTCTGAAGCACATAAAGGGAAAAGTCGAATTCATTCCACGCGCCGATGCCCTTCATGATAATCACGGATACCGTTACCGGCGCCAGCTGCGGGAGGATCACATGAATAAAAGTCTGGAAAACGGACGCGCCGTCAATGGCAGCCGCTTCATCCAGGGAAACGGGAATTGCTCTGATAAAGTTGGAGTACAGGAAGATCGACAGCGGAAGACCGAAGGCAGCGGTCACGCAGATGATGCCCCAGTAGGTGGATACCGCTTTCACGGTGACAAGCAGTTTGTAAACGCCGGCGACAATGGACAGCGTTGGGATCATCATGATGGCCAGGATAAAATTGAGGATTGCCTTGTTCATCCGGCTTCGGTTGCGCGCAAGCGGATAAGACGCGAGGCAGCCGGCAAATACTTCAATGGAAACGACCCCCAGCGTGATGATCGCCGTGTTTTTCAGCGCGTTGAGAATATTGCCGTTCCGGATCGACTTCTGAAAGCTCCCCAGATAGAGTCCCCGCGGCAGCTGCAGTCTGGGCCCGAGATCCTGCGGCGATTTGAAAGCCATGGCAATGACCGCATAGATCGGAAGCAGATAGATCACGATGACCAGAAAGCTGATGACGAATTTCCACCACTGGTTCTTTTTCAGATAAGCATTCGTATTTTTCGCCATCAGTACTGCACCTCCCTAGCGTTAAAGTAACGGTTCATCACGTTGGAAACAAGCATGATGAACAGGAAGGCAACGATGCCGATCGCCGCTGCGTAACCAGCCTTTTCCGCCTGAAAATACCGGTCTGTGATATACGTCGTCAGCGATTCCGAGGAATGCCCCGGACCGCCGTTCGTCAAAGCAATGATTACGCCGTACAGCTTCAGGCTGCCGATCAGATTGGTGACGATGCTCGTCTGGATGGACGGCATGAGCAGCGGGAGCGTGATGCTGACAAACCGCTGCCGGGAAGTCGCGCCGTCGACTGCCGCGGCTTCATAGTACATGTTTGGAATATTCTGAAGCCCTGCCAGATACATGACCATACTGTTTCCCACATACTGCCAGGAATTGGTTATCAGAACGAAAAATACAGCCCAGAAGGGACTTGCGAGCCAATCCACCGGTGCAATGCCGAACAGGGCCGTAAAATCATTGATGATCCCGCGATTATACGTCAGGAAGAAGTACATGATATAACCCATCACAACGCCCGCGACCATGATCGGCATATAGACGACCGTGCGGACCAGGTTATTGCCTTTGAAACGGGTGTTGACCATCAGCGCAAGCGCAAGTCCAAAGATATTCTGCAGAAGCGTGCATCCTACGCCGTAGATGATGGTATTCCGGAAAGAGAGAAAGAAATTGGTGTCCCGGATCATATCCTGGAAATTTTTGATGCCGACATACGTGATCTTTTTGCCGTATCCGTTCCAGCGCATAAAGGAAAGACTGACTGTCTGGAAGAACGGATAAATCACAAAGAATAGCAGAATGATCAGCGCGGGGATATAAAACAGGTTCATCTGCCGATAACGTCTTTTCATAACAATCACTCCGGGAATCAGGTCTTTGCAAGAATAAAAGAGCGGGAGCGGAACAGCGCCCCCGCCCCTTCGCCAGGCTCAGCGACAGGCTTGATTCAATCAGTTTCCGTCCGCTTCGCGCTTGTCGAGATAGTTGGTTTTCAGATTCTGAACGGCTTCGGCAATGCCGTCGTCGGTCGGATTCATCACGACGGTCGTGATGGCTTCGCCCATGATGCCCCACATGCCGTTCGGAAAATACTGACGGTCAAACAGGTTGGTGTATTCGATGGCGTCGCCGTAGATTTCCTGAGCCTTGCGGAATACGTTGATAGCATAGTCGTCTTCAACGGATACGTCGGAGAAGCCGGGGAGAGAACCCTGCGCGCGGCACATCTTTTCGATGTTCTCAGGACGGGCCAGGAATTCGACATACTTGAACGCGGCTTCCTTGTTCTTCGATTCGTTCCAAACGCCCAGGCACTGGTACTCGCCGGACATGAACGCCATCTTTTCACCGGTATAGGAGGGATAGGGCATGAAACCGAGGTTGGCGCCCGGGACATACTGACGGGCCCAGGTAATGTTCTGCGCATGGCGCCAGAGGAACCCGCATTCGGCGTTGCCGATGGCGGTGCACTGCGCAACCGTGTCAGCAGTGGTAAAGTCCGTGTTGATGTAGCCTTCGTTGACCATGAAGGCCACTTCCTTCATGACTTCGGTTCCGTACTGATCCCAGTCGAAGCTGCCGTCCAGCAGGGCTTCACGCTGATCGTACTTATTGCCGGTCGCAGTCAGCATGGCAGAAGCAATCGCCGCAAAGAAACCGGACGCGTTGCCCTTATCCTTGCCGCCGATGTATACGGGCACCTTGCCGATGGCCTTGATTTTCGCACAGGCATCATAAAAGTCCTGCAGAGAGCGGATCGCGGCAGGATCGACGCCGGCTTCCTCCAGAACGTCCGCGTTGTAAATGCAGCCGCCCATGGAAAGCGTCAGGTCCGCGCCCAGGACGTTGCCGTCCTTGTCCGTAACGATCCCCGCGGCGGAAGAATCCATGCGGGAAACCCAGGACTGATCGTTCAGCGGCTCAAGATATTCGCCGTAGCGTTTGACCGCCCAGCCGTGCGTATCCCATACATCCGGCAGGTCATCCGAGCCCATTCTGGTTTTCAAGATGCTCTCATAATCGGGACCAGGAGCAATCAGATCGACTTCGATTCCCGTCTCTTTTTCAAACTCGGCCACAATTTCACGCAGCGCTTCCAACACGGAATCGCTGAGCGTGGTTTCGACTTCGATCTTGTCGGCTGCCATAGCCGGCACGGTCAGCGTGCTGAGCAGCAGACCCAGCATGAGGATCATGGATAATACCTTTTTCATGAAAAACCCCCCTACAGAAAGTATTCAAAGCCATAAGCGGCTTTTCTTGTAGTTTATTGTATATCGGGCTCCTTGTCAAGATGAAATATGGGAAACAGCACAAAATATGGGAAACAGCACGGATTTTCCTGTCGCCGTTACATGGCTCCGGGCGGCAAATCCACAAGAAAAAGAATTAGCCGAAACATGTAAAACACGGGATAAAACCGGAAGGATTTTTCGTTATTATGGTGAATAACAAATGTGGGCAAACAGCCCGAAGGGGGTTATTTCATGAAGAGACTGTC
>CADBNX010000029.1 GCA_902796115.1 uncultured Eubacteriales bacterium | reverse complement strand
TACATCAGCGCGAGCACCGCGATGATGGTTTTTGACAGCGGCAGCACCATGCTGAAGAAGAAACGGAAATCGCTGCAGCCGTCGATGCGCGCCGCCTCCAGCAGGTCGTCCGGGATATTGCTCTGGATGAAGGTGCGCGTCACGATCATGTTGTATACGCTCAGGCACCCGGGCACGATCATGGCCCACACGGTGTCCAGCATGCCGAGGCTCTTGAGCAGCAGGTAATGCGGGATCATGCCGCCGGAGAAGAGCATGGTGAAGGTAAAAATGAAGGTGAAGAAGCCGCGGAAATGCAGGTTGCGCCGCGCCAGCGGATAGGCGCCGATCAGCGTCATTGTGATGCCGAGCGCCGTGTATCCCACGGTGTACAGGATCGTATTGCGGTAGCCGATCCACACATAGCGGTACTGCAGCACGTACTTATAGCCGGTGAGGCTGATTTCCACCGGGAACAGCCACATGCGGCCGGAAGTGATGGACGAGGCGGAGGAAAAAGACGCGGAAACGATATAGATCAGCGGATAGAGCACGATGATCAGCATCAGACCGATGATCGTATAGATGATGCCGTAAAACACACGGTCGCTGGCAGAACTTTTGATATGATTCTTCGGTTTCAGTGTCAGGGTTTTGTTGCTCATGGCTTCTCCTCCTTCACCACAGGCTGGTATCGCTTACTTTGCCCGCGATCCAGTTCACGATGACGACAAGTATCAGATTGACCAGAGAATTGAAGAAGCCGATGGCCGTCGCGTAGGAGAAGTCCGTCTTGCCGCCCGCGCTGAGACCCTGCTTGTATACATAGGTGGAAATGACCTCACTGTACATCAGGTTCAGGTCATTCTGCATCAGGTACACTTTTTCATAGCCGATGGACATGATGTGTCCGAATCGCATGATCAGCATGATCACGATGGTGGGAAGGATGGCCGGGATATCCACGAGCAGCACGCGCTGGAAGCGGGTCGCGCCGTCGACGGTCGCGGCCTCGTGCTGGGAGGGGTCGACGCCGGAGAGCGCGGCCAGGTAGATGATGGAGCCCCAGCCGAAATCCTGCCATACGCCGGACCAGAGGTAGAAGTGCCGGAAATTGACCGGAATGGAGAAGAGATCCATGCTGTAGGAACCGGTCAGCTTGAAATGCATGACGCCGTACAGACCGGAGCGGGAATTGAAGATCTGGAACACGATGCCGACCAGCACCACCACGGAGATGAAGTGCGGCAGCGTCAGGATGGTCTGAATCGTGCTCTGCGCTTTCTTGGAATGGAAGCAGTTGAGCATCAGTGCCGTCAGGATGGGCAGCGGCCATCCGCAGGCCAGGGAGTACAGGGAAAGCGCCAGGGTATTGCCCACCGTGCGGCCGAAGTACATGCTGCCGAAGAAACGCTCGAAATGCTTCAGCCCCACCCACGGACTGCCCCACATTCCCTTGCGGGCATTGAACTGCTTGAAGGCGATCTGCAGTCCGCCCATCGGCAGATAGGCAAAGATGATGATATAAACGACCGGGATCAGCAGGAACACGTACATCTGCCAGTCCCTCTTCAGGTCAAGCCACAGCCGGCGCTTTCTGTTCATAGTGTTCATTCCTTTACGCAATAGATTGCAGGTGTGCGGGAGATACGCCTGAAAAGAATTCATCCTGCGCCGTCATAAGACGGCGCAGGATGAAGAAAAACGGATTATTTGCCGATGGAACGGTCATACGCGGCCTGCGCGCATGCCAGCCAGCCCGCGGCGTTCAGGGCTTCGACCTGCTTCTGGAACGCATCCCAGGAAGCGTCGTCCAGCACCTGGGCACCGGTCAGCCAGGCAGCCATCGTCTCTTTGACGTAGGTGTTCAGTTCGGTCGAGACATCGGTCACGATCTCCTGCTCTTCCGCGGAGTAGATCAGCTTCGCGATATATTCCTTGGGGTTGGCTTCGCTGGTCTGATAGACCGTGCAGCCCTCGGCGAAACGGAGATCGAATTCGGTGGCTCTGCCCTTCGGCACGGCCATGCCGGCCGCGATGCCGTACTGGCGGATGAAGGGACCCTGCTGCATCCAGGACTTGTTCTGCATGGCGCCGCTGCCCCAGTAATCGGAGTCATGATACATGACCACATACGGCGGGAACAGCGGGTAGGGGTTCTCGTAATCGTCCGCGTTGGCCAGCTCGGAAATGTACTGCCACTCTTCGTCCGCGCCGTGGCCGCCGAAACGGGTGATGATGGAGAGCTCTTCACACACGAGCAGATCGCCC
>CADBNX010000028.1 GCA_902796115.1 uncultured Eubacteriales bacterium | reverse complement strand
ATCCGAACCACCTTCCGGGCTTCATGGCGGCGCCGTGGCAGTTCACCGTGGAGGAAAACCTCTATACACTGATGGATGACGCCTACCGGCTCGGCAGGGCGCGCAGGCTGTTTGAGGAAGAGACTTCAAAAGAATAATCGCGGAAGCCCGCGGATACAATTCCGTCAATTCATTCTATAAGGCATTCCGACGGAAAAGCAGCGTAACGCCGGCTGCCATGCGTCAGCACGGTACGGATGGCGGCACGTGATCGGGGTATCATTTTCTGAGCACCATGACCCCGTTCACCGGAAGCAGCGCCTCGGCGGATACGGTTTCCCCGCTCAGCGCGTCCGTCCATCTGCCGTCCAGCCGGCAGCGCTGCTCCGCCCCGGAGAAATTCATCAGGAAAACCCATCCGGCCCGCTCCTGGGCCACGACGCCCTCCGGCAGCCTGCCGGGGAGCGCTTTTTTGAGCCGCAGCTCCTCCGCGAGCTTCCGGTAGAAACGGTCCAGACCCTCCTGTCCCATCCGGGCAGCCATATAGAAGGCTTTTCCGTGTCCGAAGGCGTGCCGCGTCAGGCAGGGCGTGCCGGCGTAGAACTGTTCCGGGCCGTAGGTGCCGATCACGTCCGCGTCCGGGGCATCGATCACCTCGCACACGGGTCCGACGCGTTCCTCTCCGTCCCGGGTCACAAGCGAACACGCGTCCTGATCATAGAGCGTATCCATCTCCAGCACGCGTACGCCAAGCACGTCCGTCAGGGCATGCGGCGTTTCCCCGAGCCAGGCGAGTCCATTCTCCCCGATGACGCCGGTCAGGTACGTCGCCACGAGGCACCCGCCGCCTTCCGCAAACGCACGCAGCTTTTCTTCGATTCCGCCGCGCAGCATGAACAGCATCGGCGCGACGACAAGGCGGTAGGAGGACAGGTCTGTCACTTCACGCATATCGCAGAAATCCACGGCGATCCCCTGCGTCCAGAGCGCGCGGTAATGAGCGTTCACGGTTTCAAGGTACTTCTGATCCCCGCGGCGGCCCATCTGGGCGTAATCCAGCGCCCAGCGGTTCTGCCAGTCGTACAGCACGCACACCTCTGCCCGGCGTTCGCTGTGCAGCAGCTGCGTCAGCTTTTCCAGGGCCTCGCCCACCTGTGTCACTTCACGGAAGGTGCGCGTCTCTCCCGTGCCGTCGTGACCCACCACGGCGCCGTGGAACATTTCCGCGCCGCCCCGGCCCTTGCGCCACTGGAAATACATCACGCTGTCCGAACCCAGCGCCACCGGCAGCATCGAGGAAAGCAGGTGCATGCCCGGCCGCTTCGGCTTATTCACCGTATGCCAGTTCACCATGGACGGCGTCGATTCCATCAGCAGGAAGGGCTGCCGCTTCAGCGAACGCATCAGGTCATGCTCCATCGCGTGATCGCACGCCACCTGAAGGTCGTCGCCGCTGCCCCAGGCGGGATAGGAGTCCCAGCTCACCACATCGATTTCTTCCGCCAGGGAAAAATAATCGTAATCACCAAAGCGGTGCATCAGGTTCGTCGTCACCGGAAGCTCCGGGTTCCATTTCTGTACGGCTTCCTTTTCCATACGGATAAAGTCGCGGCACTGTTTCGTGGAGAAACGCCGCCAGTCCACCCACATGGCGGGGCTTGCGCTCTGCCCGCGCGTGCTCGGCGGCTCGATCTGCTCCCAGTCGGTATAGCGCATGGACCAGAAGGCCGTCCACCAGCTGCGGTTCAGTTCGGCAAGCGAGCCGTATTTTTCCCGCAGGAATTCCCGGAAGCGCTTCGCGCACAGTTCGCACCGGCAGTCCCCGCCGAATTCGTTGGAAATATGCCACAGCAGCACGGCCGGATGATGCCCGTAGCGCTCGGCCAGCGCGCTGTCGATGGCGCGCACCTTTTCCCGGTACACCGGCGAGGAGGGGCAGTGGTTGTGTCTGGTGCCGAAATGATTGCGCGTGAAATCCTCCCGCACCCGGAGCACTTCCGGGTACTTCTGCGCCATCCACGCGGGACGCGCGCCGGACGGTGTGGCCAGATCGACGTGAATGCCGGCCTTCCACAGGCGGTCGATCACCCGGTCCAGCCAGGCAAAATCATATTTGCCCTCTTCCGGTTCCAGGGCCGCCCAGGCGAATATGCCCACCGATACGCAGTTCACATGCGCGCGGCGCATCAGCTCCACGTCTTTTTCCAGGATTTCCGGGTATTCCAGCCACTGGTCCGGGTTGTAATCCCCGCCGTGCAGAAAGAAAGAAGTCTTCAGGGCCTGGCTCATGGTGTATCCTCCTTGGATTCGTTTCGTTATGCCTTGACGTTTCATTGATCCCGGGCTCTTTGGGCGCCGAATATACCGGACAGGTTCAAACAGCAGGAAAGCTTTGTTCCTCCCCCATTCGCCTTTCTCGGAAAGGGGTCCGGGGGAAACCGCTCTTTGGGCTCCAAAGAGCGGTTTCCCCCGGCATCATCCGATTACCCCGTTT
>CADBNX010000027.1 GCA_902796115.1 uncultured Eubacteriales bacterium | reverse complement strand
CTTTTTGTTCAGCTGGAAGCTGACGAAGGGTATTATTTCGTAAACGACGGAGAGGATCCGACCGTCAGCGGAATCTTTCCGAACTTCAACGGTTTCAGTCACTCTGCCATCGTCACGGCGCATGTATACGAAATTGGCGAACACGGAACCTGGCGGCGCAGCGACTGCGCGAAGTATGCCGGCCTGACCACCGTGATTCCGGTCCATTGCCGGATAAAATATGAAACGAACGGGGGAACGGAATTACCTGACGCATTTGTCAGCCTCAATTCCATAGCCGTCATGCCCGAAACGGATCCCGTAAAGGAAGGGCTGCACTTCGGCGGATGGTACTATGACGAAGCATTCACGGATCCGTACCAATCGAGTCGGCCGGTCAAAGCAGATACCACTTTCTATGCAAAATGGATTGCAAGAATTACGGTCTATACGACAGATCAGACAACAGGCACCGTACTGGAAGGTGGCTGGATCACTGTCAACGGAGGAGAAAAAGCACGCATACGCGAGTATAAGCCATATACAGAAGGGGATTCCATCGTACTGACTGCCAGCCCCGATACCGGATATCTCTTCTCAGGCTGGCAGAACGCAAACACGGAAGAATTCCTGTCCACTGACAAGGAATACTCTTTCCCGGCAAATCAGGATATGGCGCTCATTGCTGTATTTGAGCGGGAGATGTGTACGGCAACCTTTGACTCAAACGGCGGCAGTCCGGTGGAAAGTCAGGTGTTATGGTGCCATCATGAAAAAATCGCCGAACCGGAACCCCCAACAAAAGAGGGCTGCAGTTTTGCCGGATGGTATACAAGCAAAGACTCGACAGCTCCGTATGATTTTGATTTCTGGACTGTCGGAGATAACATCACGCTGTACGCGAAATGGAATGTACAGGTAGATATCAGGACCTGCAACCGCATCACAGGTACAGAGTATGAGGGTGGAAATTTCCGGGCAAACGGAGGCGAGGAAAAGGTTCATCTTTCCGAGACTTATCCAGAAGGTACCGGGATCGCGTTGGAAGCCGTCAGTGCGGACACCTTCCGTTTTGTCGGATGGCGGCTGTCAGGGAGCACGGAATACCTGTCCGCCTCCCCCACCTTTGTGCTGACCGCGGATAAAAACGGGAACTATTTCGCGGACTTCGAAAAGATTCCGATCGATACCGCCGCAGTGTCTTTTGACGAGATAGAAGCATACACCTATGCCGCCGGCATGTATCTGACAACGTCCGATACCAGTTACAGCGCCGTCCTTGCGGAAATCACAGTGGATGGCAAAAAACAGGACGACATGATGCTCCTGCCCCGAAAAACCTATGCTCTGTGCATCGCGTTCACCGCGTCCGGCACTCCCTTTGACAGCGCAGTCACTGTCACCGTAAACGGCAAAGCCGTTACGGTGGAGCATATGTCCGCTGACAGGATGAGCTTTGAGGCAGTCTACACCTTCACCATGCCGCCTTCCGAAACCATCTATACCGTCAGCTTTGAGCCCGGCAAGGGAGAAGGCATGATGAGCCCGGTCAAAGTACATAAATATGACGCGCTGACCGCTCCGGCCTGCGGCTTCACGCCGCCGGAAGATATGGAATTCGACTGCTGGCTGATCTACGGCACAAAACTGAAAACAGGAGACGAATACACGCCGGACGGGGATTGCGTCTGGACGGCGCAATGGAAATATCTGCCGCTCGAGCAGATCGGCATCACCTTCAGCGAAGCGGCGGGTGATCCGCTGCTGGAAGCAAGCCCCCAGAGAAACGGCGCCCGCCAGTATTACCGCTTTGTCGTCCAGTCGATTTCCGGTCCGGACGGAAGCGGGAATACGCATCTCAAAGAAGGCGCGGAATACACGGTGAAGCTGAGCTTTGAAACGTACACCGGCTATATGTTCGATGCCGGCGTGAAGCTCGTCATCAACGGCAATGCTGTGCCGATCAAAGCCATCAACGCGGATAGGACATACTGCGAAGCGGAGTACACCTTCACCGCCGTGGAAAAGACCCAATGGACCGTCACTTTCGAGGCAAACGGCGGAGAAGGGTATATGGATATGCTCTCCATTCCCAAAGACTCGTTCTTCTTCCTGCCGGAGGCCGCTTTCACCCGGGACGGCCTGATTCCGGACTGCTGGACGATCATAAACGCCGGAACCGGTGAAATACTCGGCACATCGAGACCCGGGGACGCATACCTTCCGAAATGCAACACGACTCTGCGGGTGGAATGGGCGGATATGCCCCGCACGCCGATTGCGGAGATCAGCGCCGACGTGATCATGCCCAAAGCCGGAGAATTCCCGAAGAACGCTCCGGAAGCCGGCCGATCCGGCGATGCGGAGAAATATTCCGTCCGCACGGTATATCAGGATCTGAAGTTCACGTCCTATGAAATGAAGACGACGGACCGGTTTGAAGCCGACGGAGAATACCTGGTCATCGTGGAATTCACCGCTGCGGACGGCTATGCTTTTGCGGATGATGTGAAAGCCGCCTTCAACGGAACGGACGCGGAACTGCACGAGAAAAAGAGCAGTCTTTCCGTATGCTTCCGGCAGAAGGTTTCCCTGGCCCGCGTCCCGGGAGACGCGGACGGAAACGGCAGGGCCGATATTCAGGACGCGCTGCTGATCCTGCGTTACCTCAGGGACGCATCCGTCCCCATCAACCTGAATAACGCCGACGTGAACGGGGATAAAAAGGTTGACCTTGAAGATGCCCGCCTGATCCTGCAGTACGACGCGGGATGGAACGTCACGCTGAAATAGCGGCCCGCGGGCAAGGGATGGGAATTTCATGATTTCCAGGAAAGGATAAAAAACAGGCCATGAAGCAGCCGGACCGTTTCCCGAAAATCCCGCTCGGCATTTTTCCGACACCGATTCATAAGCTTGAGAATATCAGCCGGAAGCTGCATACGAACGTGTACGTCAAAAGAGACGATCTGACCGGTCTGGGGCTTGGCGGCAACAAAGTGCGGAAGCTGGAATATCTTCTGGCGGATGCCCTGCAGAAAGGGGCGCGGGTCGTCTTCACAACGGGCGGCGCACAGTCCAATCACGCCATGCTCACCGCGGCGGCGGCAGGGAAACTCGGCATGAAGCCCATCCTGATCCTGAAAAAGCGCGGTGTGACGGAACGGGTGGGCAACCTGCTGCTGGAGCATCTGATGGGCACGGAAGTCCTCTTTATGGATACGGATGATTACGCGGACATTTACCGGGAAATGGACAGGAGGGGCGGCAGCCTCGGCGTGCCGTATTACAAGATCCCCTGCGGCGGCTCCAATGCCCTGGGGGTGCTGGGGTACGTGGACTGTGCCCGGGAGATCCGAGACCAGGGGTTCCATGCCGATCATCTGATCTGCGCCGTGGGAAGCGGGGGCACCATGGCGGGCCTTGCGCTGGGAGCAAAGCTCTTTCTTCCGGGAACCGAAGTTCACGGGATGATGGTGGATACCGATCCGTTTGAACAGATCACGCCCGCGCTGATGCGGGAAGCGGCGGCACTGCTGGAAGCGGATGTGACGATCCGTCCGGAAGACTTTGACCTGCTCGGCATGTGCGGCCCGGGGTACGCCGTTCCCTCCCGCGAAGGAAACGAAGCCATCTCGCAGATGGCCAAAGAAGAAGGCATTTTTCTTGACCCCGTGTATACGGGAAAAGCGTTTGCCGGACTCCTGAAAATGGCGGAGGAAGGCGCGTTCCGCGAAACGGATCATGTTCTTTTCCTCCATTCCGGCGGAGCCGGAGGCATTTTCACGGTATGACCCCAAGCCGCCGCTGCAGGCGTCTTGCCGATTCGTTCCTGTCCGGATGAATGCCGGATCGGACCGTTCCGTGCTTTCCTTATCGTACCCGCGAATTCCTTCAATCCGGTTTCACGGTCCGGGCCTGTTTTTGTTGTTTATTCACCTATTGACACAGTAGGTTGATTGGTGTATCATATACACGGCACCCGGGAAAGGAGATGACTGCCGTGATTTATGCCGATCATGCCGCTACCACCCCCATGAGCGAAACCGCCGTTTCCGCGATGGTTTCCATGATGCGTGAAACCTGGGGAAACGCGTCCAGCCTCTACGGGCTGGGGCAGAAAGCAAAGGAAGCGCTGGAGGAAGCGCGCGCCGATGTCGCGGAAGCGATCGGGGCACAGAAAAACGAGATCCTTTTTACCTCCGGCGGCAGCGAAGCGGATAACCAGGCGCTGCGCTCCGCGGCGGCCCTCGGCCGCAAGGACGGCAAAACGCATATCATATCCTCCGCGTTTGAGCATCACGCCGTCCTGCATACGCTGGACGCCCTGCGCGGGGAAGGCTTTGAAATCACCCTGCTGCCCGTTCACGAAGACGGCATCGTCCGTCCGGAAGAAGTCGCGCGGGCCATCCGGGACGATACGTGCCTTGTCAGTATCATGTACGCCAATAACGAAATCGGAACCATCCAGCCCATCCCGGAAATCGGCGCGGTCTGCCGGCAGAAGAAGGTCCTGTTCCATACGGACGCCGTACAGGCGGTCGGCCACATCCCGGTAAACGTGGTTTCCGATCAGGTGGATCTGCTTTCCGCGTCCGCCCACAAATTTCACGGTCCCAAAGGCGTCGGTTTCCTGTACGCGAAAAAAGGCGTCCGCCTGACCAGTCTGATCGAGGGCGGCGCCCAGGAGCGCGGCCGGCGCGCGGGTACGGAAAACGTGCCCGGCATCGCGGCCATGGCGGCAGCGCTGAAGGAAGCCACGGAAAACCTGCCGGCACGGGCGGCGGCGCTCAGCGCCATGCGCGACCGGCTGATCGACGGCCTGCGCCGGATCCCCCACTGCGCGCTGAACGGAGACGCGAAGCGCCGTCTGCCCGGAAACGTGAATTTCTGTTTCGAGGGCATCGAGGGTGAATCCCTGCTTCTGCTGCTGGACGATCTGGGCATCCAGGCTTCCTCCGGCAGTGCCTGTACCTCCGGTTCCCTGGATCCCAGCCATGTGCTGCTCGCCATCGGAAGGGTGCACGATGTGGCCCACGGTTCCCTGCGGCTGAGTATCGGGGAAGAGCTTACCGCCGCCCAGGCCGACGAAATCATCCGGGCCGTGACGGATACCGTCCGTCACCTGCGCAGCTTCTCGCCGGTATGGCGCGATCTGTGCAGCGGAAAAAGCAAATTCATTCTGCCGTAAGGAGGCGTTTTTATGGCGTTATACAGTGAAAAAGTGATGGATCATTTCCGCAATCCCCGCAATGTGGGCGTGCTGGAAGACGCGAACGGGATCGGCGAAGTGGGCAACGCCAAATGCGGCGACATCATGAAAATGTACCTGAAAATCGAAGACGGCGTTATTCGGGACGTGAAATTCGAAACCTTCGGCTGCGGAAGCGCCATCGCTTCCAGCTCCATGGCCACGGAAATGATCAAGGGGCAGCCGGTGAGCGAAGCCATGAAGCT
>CADBNX010000026.1 GCA_902796115.1 uncultured Eubacteriales bacterium | reverse complement strand
GGCGGCTCTCCTGCTTCTGGAACCCCACCATGACGGAACTGAACGTGCGCGGATGCGCCGAACTGACCGAACTGCAGTGCTCCCAGAACAGCCTGACGGAACTGGTCGTGTCCGACTGCCCGAAACTGACGTATCTTTCCTGCTATTTCAATCAGCTGACAAGTCTGGATGTGACATCGAATACAGCGCTCCAATCACTGTACTGCAATGATAACAAACGCAGCATCACCGTAGAGGACAGCCGCTTTGACCTTGCCGGCCTTCCCGGATTTGACACATCCAGGGCTTCAGACTGGACCGGCGGCAGCGTGACGGGCACCGTGCTCACCGTGGACGCGCTGGGAGAGATCACCTATCAGTACGACTGCGGCGGCGGTCACATCGAAACCTTTACGCTCGCCGCGGAAGGGACGCTGGCCGGGTGGCCCCGTATCGATGCGGAGACGTTTCCGGACGAAAGCTTCAGGGCGTACGTAAAAGAAAAATGCGACACCGACGGGG
The DNA here is from genome assembly GCA_902796115.1 of uncultured Eubacteriales bacterium. Classification (GTDB taxonomy): domain Bacteria; phylum Bacillota; class Clostridia; order Christensenellales; family Aristaeellaceae; genus RUG756. Next base: position 2,653 of record CADBNX010000026.1, on the reverse strand, counting down.
ACGGCCGGCTGAGTGACCGTGAGAGAGGCAGTATCACGGAGATACGCCTGTCACCCATCGGAACCGTCGAAGACCTTGAGGGCATCGCGCTGTTCCCGGAGCTGGATTTCCTGTCCGTCAACCGCAACCGTCTGGTGCGGCTGGATGTTTCCGCCAACACAAAACTCACGTTCCTTTCGTGCCTGAACAACGTCCGGGAGATCACGGCCCGGGACGGCGTCATCGATCCGGAAGCCCTGGGACTGGATCTGTCCCGAATCAGCCGCATCGAAGGCGCGGAAGTGAAGGACGGCAAACTGGTGCTCTCTTCGCCGGGAAGAGTTTCCTACGATTATGACTGCGGCGGGGGGTTTTCCGCCGCATTTGCCCTTGACGTGCGCATCCCGGGCGACGCGGACAGGAACGGAAAAAGCGATTTTGCGGACGCACAGCTCATCCTGCAGTACGAGAGCGGCTGGAACGTTGACATGGATGAGAACAGCGCGGACGTGAACCGGGACGGGTATGCGGATCTTAAGGACGCGCTGCTGATATTGCAGGCTTTCTGCGGCCTGGATGCGGAGCTGAAGTAGTTTATCGCTTTTCCCACCCCAGCGCCGCGTACACCATGTTGCGCAGCCTGCGCTGGATATAAACGGCTTTCGTGTCTTCCGCCTGCTCGCAGTAAACGACGGTGACCCGGTTTTCGGGATCCAGCAGGGTATAGGTTCCCCAGGCACCGCCCCAGCCGAATTCTCCCACGGGAGACAGGCCTCCGGACGCCGCCGGATCGATCAGGGTCCGCACGCCGAAACCGTAGCCATAGCCCGCCCTGGCAGGTGACCCGTTCTGGAAATCCCGCAGCGGGACGCCGTTCAGCGTGTTGCTGCGCATCAGTTCCACCGTCCGGCCGGCCAGGATCCTTTTTCCGTTTTCCGCCATGCCGCCGTTTGTCAGCGCGCACGCGAACCGGGCGTAATCCTCCGTCGTCATGGTCAGCCCGGCTCCGCCGCTTTCATGCTGCCCCGGCTGATGGTGGTTCTGCTGGTCGGAAAGATGCCAGTTTCCTTCCCCGTCCCGTCCGTAGCGCAGGCAGACGTCCGCCTTCCGCTCCTCCGGCTCCCGGAACCAGGATTCCTTCATGCCCAGCGGGTCAAAGATCCTTTCCTTCAGATATTCCGAAAACTTCTTCCCGCTCAGTACTTCGATCAGCGCGCCCAGAACATCGTGAGAAAGCCCGTACAGCCAGCGGCTGCCCGGCTCAAAGCACAGCGGCTTCCGGGCGATCGCCCGTGCGTACTGCCGGGTCGTGATCCCATCTCCGTATTCCGCCAGCGCGCCGGTCATTTCCGGCACCTGCCGGTCATAATCGAGGCCGGAAGTCATCGTGAACAGGTGCTCTATCCGCAGCGGTTTTTCCGCCGGGGACAGGGTTCCGTCTTCCCGCCTCACCGTCATCTGTCCGAATTCGGGCAGGTAATCGGAAAGCGGTTCGTTCATCAGGAAGCGTCCTTCCTCCAGCAGCTGCAGCGCCGCCGCGCAGGTGACGGGCTTGGTCATGGAAAACATCCGGAACAGCGTTTTTTCCGTAATGGGGATCCGCTTTTCCCGGTTCTGCCAACCGGTAAAATAACGGTATACCGGCTTACCCTCCGCATAGACCGCCAGATCGTTGCCGGCGATGCCGATTTCCTGCAGTCCGTCCTGGAACTGCCGCAGAATATCCCAGTTCATCATTTCCTCCTTCATAATTGTTCCCGCTGAAACGGAAAACAAAGGCGGGGACTTCCCGAAAACGGGGCCGCCCTCTGTCGGGGGCCGCGCGGCAGCCCCCGCTATCTGATTTGTCTTACCGCGGACCGAAAAGCTTTTCCCAGCCGCATCGGATACACCAGAAGGATCGAAAGCGCCGCGCCGAAGACTGCCTGCAGCACTTCAAACGGCAGCTTGATCAGGGCTGTTTCCGGAGTGGCGTAGACCAACGCCCGGCCCAGCGTATATCCGGCCACCATGACAAGCGAGCCGAGCAGCACCGCGACCGCCGACGCGGCCAGCGGTTTTCTTTTCATCAGACGATGCGAAAGCAGCGATACCACGAAAGCCTGCAGCCCGTGCGTGACCAGTGACACGAACATCGGCGCGGGATAAAAGAAGAAATCGCCCAGGAAGGAGCCGATCCCGCCGACCATGAAGGCCGCCAGGGGATCCAGCAGCATGGCGGCCGTATTGATCACCGTATCGCAGAAATACAGATGCCCGCCCGGCACGGGAACGCTGAATATGCTCATACTCAGAAGGACGTTCATTGCCATGAACAGGGCCGTGACGGTCATCCACTGAACGGAACCTCTGCGCAAAACGGACTCATTCGGGTAATCCGGGTGTTTTGAATGTTCTGTCATGGTATTCCTCCGTTTTAAACTTCCGGCACGGCTCATCCGGAATCAGCCGGATGAGCCGTGCCGGGCACAGGATCCCCCTCAGTTGTACCTGATCCGCTTATTCGGGCATGCCGCAGTCCGGCACCGCCATGGTTTCGCCGCCGCGCAGCGCGCTCTCGTGCGCGATGAGCCCCGGAATGGTAAAGCGCGCCGCGAGCCAGGCGTGCACCCTGGGCAGGGTTTCCCCGGCAGCCGCCGTGCAGAAATCGTCGATCAAAAGCTGATGCGAGGCC
>CADBNX010000025.1 GCA_902796115.1 uncultured Eubacteriales bacterium | reverse complement strand
GCACGCCCTGGGAGAAACGAAAAACGCCGCGGTGTTCGCCCTGCCGCTTCCGCTCCTCGGCAGCTGGAGCACCTTCTGCTTCGCGACCATCCGGGAAGACGTCCTGCTGGAAACGCTCACCCTTGCGGATATGCGGGAAAAAGGCACGCTCACGCTGTATGTTGAAAACGGGGACACGCTGATTTCCCAGGAGGAAGCGGATGCAAACAGCCGGATCTCCATCCGGGCAAAGAGCGGGGAATACCGCCTTGAGGCAAAGCTTGACATCGACAGCCGGTATTTCCGGGAGAAGATGGTGCCCTTCACCCGAACCGCGCAGGCAGTGCTCGCGCTCTTCGCGTTTCTGGGGGTGGCGCTGGCGCTTTTCTATACCAGACGCAACGCGCGTCCGATGGCTCGGATCATGGACGCCGCAAGCTCCGTCTCCGCCCCGCCTGAAACCGAAAACCGCAGGGAGAGCGCATACGACTATATGAACCGGTTTATCGCGCAGGTGGATTCCCGCCTGCGGGAAAACCGGCTGGCGCTTGCCAATCAGGAGGTGCTGATCCGCGAAAACCTGATGGAGCGGATGCTGCGGCAGCAGCTTTACTTTGAACGGGACTGGAAAATGGCCCGGGAATACTTCCCGGATTTCCCGCTGCCGTGCCAGATGGCGCTGATTCGCCCCCAGGACGGCGGAATCCTCGCGGAGATGGAACCGCAGGCGTTTTCCGAGCTGCAGATCCGCGTGCGCCAGATCGCATCGGCCCATCTTTCCGCCAGGGCCATCCTGCACTTTTCCGCCGGCACCCTGGCCGTAATGCAGGAAGCGACCCGCGGGCTTGACGATATCTACCGCCGGATCCTTGCCGAAATCGAACAGGACACGGGCGTCAGCATGCTGGCATGCCTCAGCCTGCCCTTTTCCCGGATGGAAGAGGCGCAGAACGCATTTCTGCATCTGCGCCAGATGATGCGCTTCCCGCATTCGGGTGCGCAGGTGCTGCAGGAGGGCGAGGAATCCGAAAAAAAACATCCTCAAGCGCAGCACCTGACCCGCTTTTATGAAATGCTCAGCCGCGGTTCGCTGACCAACGCGCTGGACGCGCTTGAGGAGGACGTCGCCATCCTTCGGGAAAACAGCGCCCCGCAGGAAGCGGATATCCAGCAGTTCTTCTTTTGCTACCGTCAGACACTGTGCAGGGTCGTGAACGAAAGCGGCCTGGACGGCATCGATCTGCCGGGCTATAACCCGGCGGCGGCGCTGGATGAGCTCTTCGGCGGCATACGCGCCTGCTCGGCCAAAGTCTGCGAAACGCTCTGCCGGCACACGGAGCAGAGCAGCTCAGAACAGGAAAGCGCCCTGCTTGCCGCGGTGGAAGAGCAGCTCAGCGACCCGCTGTTCGGCCCCGAAACCCTGATGAACCGTTTCTTCCTGTCCGAAAAAGCCCTGCAGCGGATCATCAAAAGCGCCACCGGGATGACCTTCACCGAATACCTGCAGCACCGGCGCATGGAAAAAGCGCGAGGCATGCTTACGGAGACGGAGCTTCCCATCCGGGAAATCTGCCTCTCCTGCGGCTATGCCTCGCTCAACACCTTCTATAAAGCGTTCCAGCGCGCCTATGCGACGGCACCCAACGCGATGCGGAAAAAAGCGAAGGAAGGATCGCCGTGACCGGCACGGCATTCCGTCAGGTCTTATTGAACATCACGCTTCGGCCGCCGTCCACCAGGAAATTGACCCCGGTCGCGAAGGCGCCCTGTTCGGAGCACAGATACAGCACGAAATCCACGATTTCCTTCGGCTCCGCGGCGCGTCCCATCAGCGTTTTCATTCTGGCCATCGCGGCCCGCGTCAGCACCGGTCCCGGGGAAACGCACACGCAGCGGATGCCGTATTTGCCGCCGAACTGCGCCAGGGACTTCGTCAGCCCGTGCATCGCGCCGCTCTTGGCCGCCGCGTAATCCACGCTCTTCGCGGAGCCCTCCTCACCGGTAATGGAGCCGATGTTCACGATGACGCCGCTCTTCTGCTCCCGCATCTGCTTAGCCACCGCGTGCGCCATGTGCATCTGGCCCTTCAGGTTCACATCCAGGCCCCAGTCGTACACCTCGATGGGCACGTCCGGAAATTCCAGCTCGCCGGGCACGCCCTTGATGCGGGTGGCGCTGCCGCCCGCAAAATTGCACAGCACGTCGATGGAGCCGAAACGGCGCACCGTCTCATCCCGCGCGGCCGTGATCTGCGCGTAGTCGAGCACGTCACACTGCAGCGCGATCGCGCGGCCCGGGTATTCCGCGTTGATGCGGTCCGCCTGCTCCTGCGCCGCTTCCGGATTCACGTCGCACATCGCGGCACAGCCGCCTTCCTTTACCGCGCACTGGCAGGTCAGAAGCCCCATGCCGGAGGCGGCTCCGGTCACCATGAAAACCTTTCCGTCAAACCGCATACCCCTCATCCTCCTTTATCCGTTACGCCCGCTGCCGGAAGCTTGTGAGCGCTTCCCGTCCGAGCGCTTCGATCTCGTCCGCCGAAAGCTTCGTCATATCCCGCGTATCCGCCGCGTTCAGCGCCGTTTCCATCAGGGTATCCACCCACTGCAGGATCCCGTCCCGGTTCACCTCGGCGATATTGTAGGATACCGTCAGTCCCTTCGCGCTGTCCACCGCCGCTTCTTCCACGCCGGGCAGCATGCGGATGCAGCGCTCGATGCCCTCCCGCGCGTTTTCTCCCGGCAGGAATTTTGCCGCCGCGCTGGTCAGTACCAGCCTTTCCCCGTCGTCCGAAAGCACCTTCGGACGCACCGTATGGCGCAGGATCGCCTTTTCGATCGCGTTCATAGCCTCACCGCCACCCCGTTTACCGTCACTTCTTCATCCGCCCGGATCAGGATATACTGATGTCCGTCGATGATCCGGGTTTCCACCAGATCGCTCCGGTCCGGCGCGACGCGGATCTGCACGGACGGCGTTTTGACCTCAAACTGCCGCGTCGGCGCCACATTGCTGCCGCTCAGCACCGTATTGGTGCCGAGTTCGTCCTCAAAGCGGTGTCCGAACGCCTCGGCACCCTGTTCGCTGACGCCCCCGTCCACCAGCGCCCTGCGCACGTCGTCCGAGGAAAACACGGGAACGGGCGACTGCTTTTCTTCCTTCGCTTCCTCGTTGCGCGCCAGCACCATATCCTGCACGCTCTGCACCGCGGCAAGCGTGCACTCCTCGCCCAGCGCGTCCTCCAGGATATGGTTGAAGGTGTCCTTCTGCATATCCGCAGGCATCGTCGGCTCCGTCCCGAACACGGTATCCACAAATTCCGCGTTCGCGTCCCCCGTATCCTTCGTATACATCATGGCGCCGTACAGGTTGCACTGCCGGTCCTCGAACATCGGAAACATGAAGCCCAGCACCGGTGCGCCGACCACCCAGTCCGGCTCGCGGGAATGGAATTCCTTTTCCGCGGCATAATAGCTCAGCGTGGGCTTGGAAAGCGCCACCGGGCAGATCGCGCACAAAAGATAGCGGAACACGTCCGCGGAACGCTCCGGATCCTTTTCCCCGTTCGCGTCCTGGTATGGCACGTCATACCCGTCGTGGGCCAGCAGGATCAGCGTATTTTCCTCCGCATGACGCGAAGCGATCACCCGGTTGAAAAACTCCCGCACGGATTCGTCGTCCGTCAGCGCCGTATCGCGCAGGCGGTTCAGCAGCCGGTAGTGCTCGTCCTCCATCACCTGCCGGGGCGTGAAATCGACCGAAAGCAGATTGCGCCCCGGATCGCCGGAGAGCGTCTTCCTGAAAATGGCCAGGTATTTTTCTTCCTCTTCCTGCGGAATGCCCTGAATGGCATGCGCGAACGTGGAAATGATTTCCCCGTCCCTGGATACATAGCACCCGCGGATGGCCGTGATATTGTTGCGGTCATGCACAAAGCGCCGTCTGATTTCCGATACGTCTTTTCTGTTCATTCCTGTTTCTCCGTGATTTCGTTTACTGTCAGTACGCCGTCCGCCACGCGGAAACGGACGTTCCAATCCGCGTACGCCATTCCGTAGACGCGCTGCGGATCGTCATGGTACGCGGGCCTCGGGTCACCCGAGAGCACCGCAAGCAGCAGGGCGCGCTTTTCTTCGGGCAGGCGCGAAAGCATCTCTTCCGCGCACACCACCTGCAGACGGCGCTCCTCCGCCCCGGCCGCAAAGCCCGCTTTCGCGTCCGGCCAGGCGTCCGCGAAGGGCAGGTAGGGCTTGATATCATAAATCGGCGTTCCGTCCTTCAGATCGCCGCCCAGCGTATGCAGCACGGCGCCCTCCGGCGTGCCGTATTCGATGCTTTCGAGCGCCACGCAGGACAGCCCGATGGGATTGGGGCGGTTCGGCGCGCGCGTGGCAAAAACGCCCATGCGCCGGTTTCCTCCGAGCCGGGGCGGCCGCACCGTATCAAAAATACCCGTCCTTTTGGCGCCGGAAAACCCCCACAGCAGCCAGACGCGGTCAAAACCTTCCAGTCCGCGCAGCGCCTCCCCGTCCCGCCAGGGCTTTTCAAGCACGATCCGCCCGGGCAGGGGCAGAAGCCCGCTCTGCCGGGGCAGGCCGAATTTTTCCGGAAAATCGCAGCGGTACCGGGCGACGGGCTCCAATTCCAGACGGTCTGCCGGCATCCTAAAAAACGCCGTCCTTCCACATCCGCCTCAGCGCGCGCTCAAGGCTGTCCGCACAGGCCTCGTAGGCCGCCATGTTCTGACCCCACGGGTCCGGGATCTCCTCCGGAAGGGTGCGGATTTTGTACACGAACTGGGGATACCGCCTGCGCAGCGTCTCCGCGTGCGCGTCCGTCATGCACGCGGCGACCGTCGCCGCGGCCATCAGATCCACCGTCACGTTTTTCGCGCAGTGGCAGGACAGATCGATCCCCCGCTCCCGCATCACCCGTACGGCGTTTTCGCTCGCGCTTTCAGCCGCCTGCGCGGCAAGCCCGGCGCTGTCCGCCTCCCCGCCGAGGCTTTTCCATATGGCTGCCGCCATCGGGGAGCGGCAGGTGTTGCCGGTGCATACAAACAGAACCATTCCTCACCCCACCGTTTTGGCCCGGCTCGCGTCCTTCATGCGCTGCTCGTGGCTCAGCGTGCGCTTGCGCATGCGCAGGGATTTGGGCGTGATTTCAAGCAGCTCGTCATCGTCGATGAATTCAAGGCACTCCTCCAGTGTCAGCGGATGCACGCTGACCAGACGCAGGCTGTCCTCCGCCGCGGAGGCATTGCGCATGTTCGTGACGTGCTTTGCCTTGCAGACGTTCACCACGATATCGCCGGGACGGCTGTTCTCGCCGCAGATCATGCCCGCGTACACCGGGGTCTGGGCGGAAATGAACAGCGTGCCGCGCTCCTGCACATAATAGAGCGCGTACTGCGTGGTCTCCCCCGTTTCATAGCACACCAGGGCGCCCACGCTGCGGTGCGGGATCTCGCCCTTGAATTCCTCGTAATGATCGTACACCGAGCTCATGACGCCCTCGCCGCGGGTATCCGTCAGAAACTCGCTGCGGTAGCCGAAGAGGCCGCGGCTGGGCACCATGAATTCCAGCCGCACGCGGTCCCCGCCGCTCATGCTGGTCAGATTGCCCCGCCTGCGGCCGATCTTCTCGATCACGGCGCCGGCGTACGCCTGCGGCACGTCCGCCACCATCATTTCCACCGGCTCCATGCGCTTGCCGTTTTCAAACTTGTAAATCACCTCGGGCTTGCTGACCTGGAATTCGTATCCCTCGCGCCGCATGGTTTCGATCAGGATGGAGAGGTGCAGCTCGCCGCGTCCGGATACCTCAAAGCAGTCCGGGGTGGCGCCGTCCTTCACGCGCAGGCTCACGTCCGTCTCGATTTCGCGGAACAGGCGCGCGCGCAGGTGGCGGGAGGTCACGTACTGCCCTTCCCGTCCCGCGAACGGCGAATCGTTCACCGAGAAAGTCATGGTCACGGTCGGTTCGGTGATCGCCACAAAAGGCAGCGGCTCCACGCACTCGGGCGCGCACACCGTATCGCCGATTTCGATATCCGAAAGGCCCGTCAGCGCCACGATGTCGCCCATGCCCACCTTTTCCGCGCTCTGGCGTTTCAGCCCGTCGTACAGGGACAGGCCGGTCAGCCGCCAGGGCAGGGACACCTTGTCGGACAGCGCGTTGCAGCGCACCACCTGCATGCCCTCGGTCAGTACGCCGCGGGAAATGCGCCCGATGCCGATGCGGCCCACGTAATCGTTGTAGTCGATGGTGGAGATCAGCACCTGCGCGGGCCCGTCCGGATCGCCCTCCGGCGCGGGAATGTATTTGAGGATGGTTTCAAACAGCGGCTTCATGCTGTCGCCGGGCTTGTCCAGATCCAGCGTCGCCGTGCCCTTCCGCGCGGACGCGTAGACGATGGGGCGGTCCAGCGTTTCCGGATCCGCGTCCAGTTCGATCAGAAGATCCACGATTTCGTCCACCACTTCCTCGCAGCGCGCGTCCGGACGGTCCACCTTATTCACCACGATGATCACGGGCAGCTTCAGGCTGAGCGCTTTGAGCAGCACGAACCGCGTCTGCGGCATCGGCCCCTCAAAGGAATCCACCAGCAGCAGTACGCCGTCCACCATTTTCAGCACGCGCTCCACTTCCCCGCCGAAATCGGCGTGGCCGGGCGTGTCCACAATGTTGATTTTCGTATTTCCGTAATGCACCGCCGTATTCTTGGCCAGAATCGTGATGCCCCGCTCCCGTTCGATGGCGTTGGAATCCATCACGCGGTCTTCCACCTGCTGATTCTGCCGGAACACGCCGCTCTGCCGCAGCAGCTGATCCACCAGCGTCGTCTTACCGTGATCGACGTGCGCGATAATCGCTATGTTTCTGATATCCTCGCGAACCATACTTCCCGTATTCACCCTTTCCATGCAAAAAACGCATGTACACGCGGCCGCCGTCCCGATGAAAAGCCGCCGCAAACAGCCTGTTTTCCGTCAAACGGAAAACAGTTTATTTTATATCAGAGAAGGAGCATTGTCAAATGGGG